>MPNB01000092.1 GCA_002238805.1 Rhodothermaceae bacterium bin80
ACACGACCCGTCGCTACCGTCCCGCGACCCGTAATCGAAAATACATCCTCCACCGGCATCAAAAACGGCTTGTCCTTATCACGCTCCGGCGTCGGTACATAATCATCCACCGCCTGCATCAACGACAATACACCCGCCTCCCATTCCGACTCCCCATTCAATGCACCCAAAGCCGATCCCTGCACCACCGGAATATCATCCCCCGGAAATTCATACGCATCCAGTAACTCACGAATCTCCATCTCCACCAACTCCAATAACTCCTCGTCATCCACCAAATCTACCTTGTTCATGAAGACCACGATGTAAGGAACCCCTACCTGGCGCGCCAACAAGATGTGCTCCCGGGTCTGTGGCATCGGACCATCCGATGCATCCACCACCAAAATCGCCCCATCCATCTGAGCCGCGCCCGTCACCATGTTCTTTACATAATCCGCGTGACCCGGACAGTCCACATGCGCATAGTGACGCGCGCCCGTCTCATACTCCACATGCGCCGTCGCAATCGTGATCCCACGCTCGCGCTCCTCCGGAGCGTTGTCGATCGAGTCAAATGACCGGATCTCCGTCCCGCCATAACGATCATTCAATACCCGCGTGATCGCTGCCGTCAACGTCGTCTTACCATGGTCCACATGGCCGATTGTCCCCACGTTCACGTGCGGCTTCGTACGCTGAAAAACTTCCTTTGCCATTGAAATGCCTTAACTGAAAACTGGTTGGTTAACTTTGCTAGCCTGTTTTGCCGTAACTGGAAAGAATAACTCTCTCTGCCACGGATTTGGGAGCGGGCTCATAGGATTCGAACTGCATCGTATAGATTGCCCGCCCCTGTGTCAATGATCGCATATCTGTTGAGTAGCCAAACATTTCCGAAAGGGGAACCAGTGCTTTGACGACACGGGCATCCTGCCGCTGGTCCATTGACATGATCCGGCCTCGACGACCATTCAGATCACCGATCACATCTCCCATGTATTCTTCCGGTGTAATGACCTCTACTTTCATGACTGGCTCCATGAGCACGGGGTTTGCACGCCTCGCTGCGCTTCTGAACGCCATCTGCCCTGCTATTTCGAAGGCATTCTGGTCAGAGTCCACTTCGTGATGCTTACCGTCAAGAAGTCGCACCTTGATACCTTCCACCGGATATCCTGCGAGTGGGCCGTGGGTCACTGCATTCTTGAGACCTTTCTGAACGCTTGGAATAAACTCCCTAGGTATGGAACCACCAACCACCTCGCTGACAAACTCAAACCCGACACCACTTTCGTTCGGACCGATCTCCATCTCAACAACAGCAAACTGGCCGCGTCCGCCCGTTTGTTTCTTGTGTGTGTACCGCTCGAGCACCGACTTCCTGAAGGCCTCTCTGTACGCAACCTGGGGTTTACCCACATTCGCTTCGACCTTGAATTCTCGACGCAAGCGATCCACGATGATCTCCAGGTACAACTCCCCCATACCTGCAATGAGTGTCTGGCCAGTCTCTGAATCAATTGACACCTTGAAAGTTGGGTCTTCTTCTGCAAGCTTCTGGAGACCAACAGACAGCTTATCGCTATCCGCTTTTGTTTTGGGTTCTATAGCAATACGGATCACGGGATCAGGGAAATCCATCTGCTCCAGGATCGCCGGGTGGTTGGGATCGGAGAGCGTATCTCCGGTCTTAATGTTTTTCAATCCCACAGCTGCCGCGATATCACCCGCTTCGACACGAGTCACATCTTCGCGATCCTTGGCATGCATGAAAAGGAGTCTCCCAACCCGTTCTTTGCGGCCGGTCGTAGAATTGTACACCTGAGAGCCTTTATCCAGAGCTCCACTGTAAACCCTGAAGAATGTAAGCTTCCCGACATAAGGATCGGTAGCAATCTTGAAAGCAATGGCTGAAAACGGTGCGTCGGTCTGTGGAGCACGCACAGCATCTTTGCCGGAATCCGGTGCTATACCTACTACTGGCGGGATATCTGATGGACTTGGCAAATAGTCCACTACACCGTCCAACAGACGCTGAACTCCCTTGTTCTTGAACGCCGATCCGCAGAATACAGGCGTAATATCCAGGTTTAATGTGGCTGAACGTACAGTAGCCCGAATCTCTTCGGCAGTAATCTCCTCGCCTTCGAGATATTTCATAAGCAGATTGTCGTTATGCTCTGCTACGGATTCCAGGAGAAGGATTCGCCAGTGTCTGGCTTCCTTGACAAGATCCTTGGGGATATCGATCATATCCCACGTTGTGCCCTGCGTCTTATCGTGCCAGATGATGGCTTTGTTCATGATCAGATCAATGACACCAGTGAACATGGCACCGGCTCCGATCGGAATCTGCACAGGCACAGGATTTGCCTTGAGGCGATCCTTCATCGAATTAAGTGCAGTGACAAAATCTGCGCCTGTCCGGTCCATCTTGTTCACGAATGCAATCCGGGGCACCCGATACTTGTTAGCCTGTCTCCACACAGTCTCTGATTGGGGCTCAACGCCTCCAACAGCACAGAACAGTGCCACTGCTCCGTCCAGTACACGCAGTGACCGTTCGACCTCGACAGTGAAATCAACATGGCCCGGCGTATCGATGATATTGATCCTGTATTCGGTGTTTGCCTTTTTCCAGAAGCAGGTCGTGGCCGCACTGGTGATCGTGATTCCACGTTCCTTTTCCTGCTCCATCCAGTCCATGGTGGCACCACCTTCATGGACCTCTCCCATCCGATGCAACCGTCCCGTATAGAACAGTATTCGCTCGGTTGTTGTGGTTTTGCCTGCGTCAATATGGGCCATAATGCCAATATTGCGCGTTCGGCGAAGTTTCGAATTCTTGAGTGAGTTCATTAAAATCACAGCCATCTACAGTCTGAAATGTGCAAATGCTTTGTTCGATTCTGCCATTCTGTGAGTATCGTCCTTTTTCTTGACCGCAGCACCTTCTCCGTTCGAGGCAGAATAAAGCTCGCCTGCCAGTCGCTGCGCCATTGAACGATCAGACCTTTTGGATGCTTGCTGAATGATCCATCTAAAAGCCAGGGCCGTCCGACGTTCTGCACGAACTTCGATAGGTACCTGGTATGTTGCTCCACCTACGCGCCGACTACGTACCTCCACCAGAGGAGCAACGTTTTCGACCGCCTTCCGAAAAATTTCCACTCCCGGCTCTCCTGAACGCTGCTCAACTTGCGTGAACGCATCATATACGATTTTCCGAGCAATACTTTTCTTGCCATGGAGCATGACGTAGTTGACAAACTGCGCCACGAGTGTATCCTGATATTTTGGATCCGGCGTAACTAAACGCCGTTCAGCTGATTTTCTACGCATCCGTTAATGCAGTGACAGCATACTCTCGGTATCCTGCCTCCGGTAATTGCTTTAATTATCTCTTAGGCCGCTTTGCGCCATACTTCGAGCGCGACTGGGTTCTGTCTTCCACACCGGAAGTATCCAGTGCACCACGCACAATGTGATACTTTACACCCGGCAAGTCTTTAACACGCCCCCCTCGTACCAGCACGATTGAATGCTCTTGGAGGTTATGTCCTTCCCCCGGGATATAGGCGATCACTTCGATCTGGTTCGTGAGGCGCACCTTTGCCACTTTCCGCAAAGCGGAGTTCGGCTTTTTCGGCGTCGTGGTATACACACGGGTGCACACTCCCCGGCGCTGCGGGTTACCCTGCAACGCGGCCGCCTTTGTCTTTTTCACCTTCGGGTGACGGCCCTTTCGAACAAGTTGCTGTATTGTTGGCACTTAATTACTCAGTTTTATTTGCCGGGTATTGCTGCGAACCTTTATCGCAGGTGCCCAGTCAGGTTTTCCTTACAGCCTTTCAATATACGACTTTTTTTATTAAAGTTGCACATCCTGAAATTATTCTCGAGGTTTTCACGAAGATTCTGTTGATCAGGGGGATGTTGTCGCTGCCTCCTGTTCGTCGGTGGACTCGGGCACAGATTCATCGCCCTTTTTCCTTCCTGGAAGACCATTTAACGATACATACTCACCAAATGGTCGCTCGCCCAAAACATTTACGAGGTCCCGGGGGCCCAAAACCTCCTGATCCAAGAGCAACTGTGCAAGAGCTTCCAACCGGTCTCTCTTCTCGTTAAGAAGATTCCAGGCCCGCTGACGTGCGCCCTCGATGATTTCACGCACTTCTTCGTCAATCGTTCGCGCCATGGCCTCTGAATATGGCTTCTCGAACATGGGAGTTTTGTTACGATTACCGGACAGGTTAAAGCTTACATGCCCGACCTTTGCACTCATCCCAAAATCCACCACCATGGCATAGGCCGTCTTGGTAATGCGCTCCAGATCGTTCTGGGCACCCGTCGACAGCTGACCAAACTTGATTTCTTCGGCTACCCGCCCACCCATCATCATCGTCATTTGATCCAGGAAGGCTTCACGTGTAGTGATATAGCGCTCATCCGGTAACGATTGAGCATATCCCAGCGCGGCCAAGCCTCTCGGAACTATGGAAACCTTAATGACTGGATCCGTATTGGGTAAATACCAGCCGGCAATTGCATGGCCCGCTTCGTGGTAGGCGACAATCTTTTTTTCTTCGGGTTTGATCAGCTTGTTTTTCTTCTCAAGCCCTCCGATCACACGGTCAATCGCTTGCTCAAAGTCCTCCATATGTATGGCATCCTTATCCAGACGTGCAGCCAAAAGCGCAGCTTCATTACAAACATTCGCAATTTCTGCGCCGGCAAAGCCAGGGGTCTGGGAAGCCAGTACCTCGTGCTCCACATCATCCGCTAAAATCAGATTACGGGTATGCACCTTAAAGATCATTGCACGCTCCATGCGATCTGGACGATCAATCAGGATCTGGCGATCAAAACGTCCTGGCCGCAGCAATGCTGCGTCCAGTACATCGGGCCGATTGGTGGCGGCCATGATAATGACACCTTTATCCGTGTTGAACCCATCCATCTCCACGAGTAACTGATTGAGCGTATTCTCACGCTCATCGTTACCGCCCATCATCATGTTGCGTCCCCGGCTGCGACCGATTGCATCAATCTCATCAATGAAGATTATGCAGGGAGCTTTCTCTTTAGCTTTCTTAAAAAGATCGCGCACACGTGCGGCCCCTACCCCAACAAACATCTCCACAAAATCACTGCCACTGATCGAGAAAAATGGTGCACCGGCTTCTCCTGCCACTGCCTTACCCATCAGCGTTTTGCCGGTGCCTGGCGGGCCAACGAGAAGCACCCCCTTAGGCAATACACCACCGAGCTTTGTAAATTTTTTGGGGTTTTTCAGGAATTCCACGACCTCTTCCACTTCCTCTTTTGCTTCCACTAAACCCGCCACATCTTCAAACGTGACGGTGGGTTTTCCGAGTGATTCAAAGAGTACTGCCCGGTTTTTTCCAATATTCAATACCTGAGAGCCTGGACCTGCACGCCGAAGAATAACGATCCACAGAACGAGAATAATCGCCAAGGGCAGCAACCACACAAGTGCCCCCCCCAACCAATTATCCCGGTAGGTGACGTCATATAAGATAGACGCTCCCTGTTGACTCTCGTTCTGCTCTTCAAGGAAGGCAATCAGGTCATGTGTTGCCGTTTTCGTAGTGACGAATAATGCTGGATCGCTTTCACCGCCAAACAGCCCACGACTGGTCTCGACACTGACTCCGAGTGCCTGAATCCCGGCATCCGTCAGTTTTCCTGTTACCTGCCGATCATCACGGATCGTGACGCTTTCGACGTAACCCTGGGTAGCATAATCCAAAAAGGTACTGTACGCAATAGTATTCGTATCCCGACGTCCCAGCGAGAACACGAGATTGAACAGAATAAAACCAAGGAACACCACATAAATCCACATGTAGCGCACTCGGCGTCTAGGTGAACGCGCCCGCTCGGGCCCGGGCCCTCCCGTGTTCTGATTTGAGTGTTCTGGCCCCATTCGAACCCCTAGAGAGTTACGTTTGCGAATACGCAAGTTGACAGCAAAGGTTAACTTGTAAGGACGTGAAACTGTTTCTAACTGAACTTCCCCCCTATTTCTCACCCAATCGGTTGTTTTTGAGAATTAAATCTTTTGGGAATTATACGACAAACTGTAACTCGCTATCTAGAACTTTGGGGCTTGGATTTGATTGGTCTCCGCAGACGTAGAGCTGCCTGACGTAAGGTGATCCCCCCATAACGAGGGTTCTCTACTGGTTTATCCAGCAACTCGTAGGCACGGTGCTTCTGGGCACGGTCGGGATTAGTGTGTTTCTCGTGGAAAGTTACAGTTTGTAGTATAATTCCCTAAAATTTGGGTCAAAACGCATGAATTTGGGTCGAAATCGGCCCCTTTAGACGGACAAATGGGGAAAATGAGCACCGAAATCAGTAACTCGTCAAACGGAGTGGCGAAGATGGGTTTGGCCGAGATTTTTGGGTTCAGGTCTGCCCAGCGAACACACCTTGGGCACGTTTCATTACGACGCTGCTGCACGACCTCCACTCACAAACTATCTTCCCCGTGAAATTACATCAAGCATTGCAAGCCCTAAGGCAGACTGTTCGCGTATCAACTACCGCATCCAGCAATCTTCTTGCCCAGCCCTCGTAGACTCGTATCAAGCCAAGTAACCAGATCACTGATTCTCGCTCTCAAACCTGATTCCTCTGGAATAGCCCTCTGGGACAACATACCGGGTATGATATTCCTGCCAGTCTGAAGAATGACGCTTATATACCGGATCTGCCTGCAATCTCCCCGGTGGTTCATCGTACGTAGGATCCCCATGCGAGGGCAGAGGCCGTAGAGTCGTAGAGAAGGTGGTATTATAATCGCCATCCTTGACCCAACCGTCACCAATAAGGACGAAATCCCTCTGCCAGCCTACTTCAACCGGGCTTACCTCTGTGAAGCGCAGTTGCATTTCGTCTCCCGCATTCATGATCACGTAGCGATCATCCACTTCTTCCAAGAGCGGCAATACATCACCGAATCGGGTATGATATCCGATCAGATCACGCCATATCTGCGCAGTGCCACCAAGTGTACCGTACTCGGGTAACTCAGGAGAAGAGCGATCTGCTTCGCTAACCGCCGAGAAACCACGATATCTGAGGTCCGCCTCCGCGGGCAGGAGATGCGTTACCCGCCCGTCGGAATCACTCAATTTCGCTGCCGTGTACAATACATCCCAGTAAATCTCCATATTAGTATGCAAGCGTAACCGCCGAATATCAAGCTCCCTCGCTGCCGGGACAAGATCTATCAGTACAGTTTTTGACTTCCCACTTGGAAATCCAAGGTTGGCATGAATAGTTTTCCAGGATCCGTCAGGTAACTGTGCTTCTACCCGCAGTCCGCTCGGAGCTGCATGCTGCCCTTGGCTGATAGCTACATTAATTGAGCTGTCGGTAGGTCGAATCCATCCTCTTGCAATCAACCAGGCATCCTGAGGGATTTCGTCACTTATTTCTACCTCCAGAAAATGATGCCGTGTTATACCCTGGTAGTCACCTCTTCCAAAGAAGTCTGCATACTTCTCATCCTGAACAGCAACCAGCTCCAGCACATCCTCTCCACGGTCATCCCACGCGCCGATGACCGGCATCAGCTCACCGGTCATGTGTACTTTCAATTCTGGTGGAGGGAAAGCAAATCGCTCATCAACAAAAACTTCAGTTCCTATGGGATGATCGACAATCATAAGCGATACATGATCAAAAAAATGAGTTTCCCATAATTCGGCTGTGATCCGGACATCGTAATACCCCTCCCTCGGTTGAAGTTGATCTCCCCTGATCTTGACCCAATCTTCGGTAGTCATAACTCCGGCCGTCTCCTGGGCGTTGATTCTAAGTCCCAGAGGTGAGCGCCAGATAAAATCAGTGACAAAAGTCACCTCTTCTCCATCCCACGTAAAGAGCCACGGACAGGATCCTTTCAACCGTTGTGTGGCACTCACAATTTCATCTGAAAGCAGATCAAACTCGGCCTGAACTGACCCATTGGGCCAAGTGATTCGTGCAACATCCGCAAGCGACTGCGTTCCGAGGCCAAAGTGCACAATGGGTTGCGTGATGGGCTGCTTCTGGTACAGTAATCCGGCACGAATCTCCACCTCTCCACCGATCCCAAACGAGTTGATGCGCTGATCTCCTACCGCTTGTGCAGCACGAGGTTGGATCTGCTTCCAGTGGTACCCTTTGGTGGTCAGGATCCCAAATCGCGTCGGTTGACGGTCGGCATCCAGACCAATCAAGTCCAGACGACCTGCAAAGCGTGTAGCACTAAGTGCATAGGCTTCCAGATCTACAGGAACTCCGTGCGAATAGAATGCATAGTCCTGATCCTGTAGCAAAATATGGGACTGCCCCGCCTCAGTTATGACTAGATCCACACCACCGTTATTGTCCAAATCTCCTGTCAAAAGCTGGGCGTCAGATGTCTGCAGGTTTACCTGCGCCAATGCTTCTACCGTTTCCTGATATCCCAGAGTGATTCGTAGTATCTGTCCGGTATCTATAAGCACCAGAAGCTCAATCTTACCGTCACTGTTGCTGTCAGAGACTGTAATATCCAGGGGCGTGATATCCCCTACCGATATTGGCATGGAGGTGAATCGGCCCTGTCTTTCATTTTGCAATACCACCAAACTCCCTTCGGCATCCACAAATCCAGCATCTGGATCGCCGTCCTGATCAAAGTCTGCCCAGGCAAACGCCTTAACACCAGAAACACCGGAGAACCAGTCGGCACGCTCGAATGTGCCGTCCCCATTGTTGCGTAGCGCTAAGAGCTCATTCTGGCCGGTGTTCAGGAGCAAGTCAATGTCACCTTCCAAGTCAACGTCTGCAGCCCAAATACCCGTGTACGCTGCATCGATAATTGCTGCATCCAAACCCAGAGTGGCGGTCACATCCGCAAACTGCTCAAGCGAATCCTGGCGTAATAAACGCATCCCCTCAGCTCCTGCCAGAACAATGTCCGTGCGGAAATCAAAATCAAAATCTATCCCAATACCTGCATCATGCCCACTAACGCCCGGCGCCTCCCATGCTTCTTCACGAAGCGTTTTGACGGAGTCCAACCCCGCATAGAAAATGGCTGGCAGTGCGGCATTACCTAATGCAATTGCCGCAATCCATTCCTGAGGTCCTTCTGTCGGTATGAGGGATTGATCAACAATAAATTGCAGAGAATCGTCCAGTGACGCAGGTGTAGAAACGGGGCTTGCCAAACGGATAAAGCGCGTAATTGGGTCGCCTACACGTTCAATGGGTACACGCACAGACGCCAGATCCTGACGATACTGCGGCTCGCTGAGGAGTATATTGCGCAGAAATGCCAATTGCGTAGCAACATCACCGGCCTCAACGGCAGCCTCGCGCAGGGCCTGAATCTGTTCATTTACGTCCGGTCCCCAGTGATGACTGGCCAACTCGTTTAGCAGCTCCATATCCAGTGTTCCAAGAGACACAGACTGTTCCAGGCGCTTGAGTAGAACCGAGGTATTTTCTGGGACGGCGCTATCGAGTTGTTCCATCAATACCGCAACCTCATCCGAACTGCCAGGTAGCAGATGAACGAGATCAAAAAGTGCATGAGCATTCAGGGAATCACTTGCCACTGCTTTTCGGAGGTGGCTTACCTGTGCTGCTTCATCACCCAGCATCCGTGCGTGAGCAGCTGCCAGGAGTAAGACCCCACTGTTTGTTGAATCCAGATTCAAGGCCCGGTTTAAGTGCTCCTTTGCCACTTCCAGTTCATTGCGGCGCATTGCCATAAGGGCTAGGTTTGCCCACGCGGCAGGTTCCATAGGGGCAAGCTCCGTGACCAGTGTTAGCTTAGCGTTGGCACGCAGGTCTTCGCCCACTTCCATAGCGGATACACCCGCATAAAAAGCGCTTACCGTATTATCGTAGATTTCGGGTCCTGGTTGCGGATTACCAGTTCCCCCACATCCGAGCGCCACAACGAACAAAATCGTTAAAAAAAATGCACCACCTGCACGCATCATGAATATCTGTGGAAATTTTTCAATCCTAAAGCCCCTGTTTACGCAAACGTAAAGACTATTGTTTGAACAGAGCGCAGAAACCTGCGTACTGCGCTCATTGTCACGAACCCTGCTGCACACATGATCTTCCCTCGACGTCATTTACTACTTGTGCTATCCTTCGTGCTTGCACCATGTGCAGGCGCACAGTATGCTCAAATATCGGGGCAATACCAAGCTGCTGTTGACTCGGCCAAAAAAATGATCTTCCAAGCATGGCAGGAGCACAAGTTTCCAGGAATGGCCGTAGCCGCAGCAGTTGAAGGTCAACTGATCTGGTCGGAAGCAGTTGGCTTCGCTGATCTGGAACAACGCGCACCAATGTGGCCGCATAGCCGCTTTAGGATCGCAAGTATATCGAAACCGATAACGGCAGCAGCGGCCGCTAAGCTCCATAGTCAGGGGCGACTGGATGTAGATGCAAGTGTACAGCAATATGTGCCGGATTTTCCTCAAAAACGCTGGCCCGTCACTACACGCCAACTTGGTGCACATCTCGGAGGCATTCGTAGCTATCGACCAGGTGAAATGCTATCCGCCATACCTTATGCTACAGTCAGTGATGGCTTGGACATATTTGCGACGGATTCTCTCATGCACGAGCCCGGTACGCGGTTTCTATACTCCAGCTACGGCTGGAATCTGATCAGTGCAGTGGTTGAGGGGGCTGCCGGAGAGCCTTTTCTAGATCACATGCGACAGGAAGTTTTTCTCCCCCTCGGAATGCTGAACACGGTTGCGGATCACCCAGATAAGCTGATTGCTCACCGGGTACGCTTCTACATCCGTAACGAGGAAGGCTTACTGCTCAATGCACCATTTGTAGATAACAGCTACAAATGGGCCGGAGGCGGATTTTTATCCACCCCGATTGACGTGGTTCGATTTGGAATAGCCCATTTAGACTCGACTTTTCTCGACGATGCAGCCAAGGAATTACTGTTTACGGAACAGCTAACCAATACGGACGAACCTACCGGATACGCCTTCGGCTGGAACGTAGAGACCCGCGCAGATAACCTTCGCTACCTCAGTCACAGCGGAGGAGCTATCGGAGGCACTTCACGCCTCGTTATCCAGCCAGATACCGGCGTGGTGGTTGCCGCTATGATCAATGTGAGTAATGCCAACCTGGAAATAGTTCAAGAGTTGGTCTCCCTTTTCGTTAACCATGTTCAGCGATAAAACACATTCTGGAGCAACATCGCCGCATACTCCCATCAATCTTCCAAGAGATTCTTTCGCAACCTGAAGCTTTAGCCTTTCGTAGATGTTATGTTTGCATATTCCGACTTCCACATAACAAGCCTTAGCTTTGTCCATGAAAAAACAATTGCCAATTCTCTTAACCTTGCTACTGTGTGTATCAAGCACTTGGGCACAGGAAAATAACACCATGCAAATTCCAGAAATTGCGTACGAGAAATTTCAGCTGAACAACGGCCTGACGGTCATCGTCCACGAAGACGATAAAGCTCCTCTGGTAGCCGTGAACCTATGGTACCACGTAGGATCAAAAAATGAGCCGGAGGGACGCAGTGGCTTCGCCCATCTTTTTGAGCATCTTATGTTCAACGGCTCGGAGAATTTTAACGACGACTACTTCCAGGTACTGGAGCGCATCGGTGCAACGAATCTTAATGGCACGACCAACAAGGATCGTACGAATTATTTCCAGACCGTGCCCAAGAATGCCGTGGATTTAGTGCTGTGGATGGAATCTGACCGAATGGGCCATCTTCTTGGGGCTATCGATCAGGCAAAGCTTGACGAGCAACGCGGCGTCGTACAGAACGAAAAGCGTCAGGGCGAAAACGCACCGTATGGACAGGTTTTTAACCACATTACAAACGCAACCTACCCCAAAGGACATCCTTACGCCCACACAGTCATCGGCTCAATGGAAGATCTCAACGCCGCTGAACTGGAAGATGTACAGGAATGGTTCAAGGCTTATTACGGCCCAAACAATGCTGTCATCTCAATCGCGGGGGACATCACAGTGAGTGAGGCCCGTGCCTTGACTGAGAAATACTTTGGAGACATCCCACCTGGTCCACCAGTATCTCATTTCGATGCCTGGGTCGCCAAACGTACGGGGGAGCAGCGCGAAATCATGCAGGATCGCGTACCGCAGTCGCGTATCTACAAAGTCTGGAACATACCAGAGCGCTACTCCAATGATTTCCACCTTTTGGATCTGGCGTCCAGCGTGCTTTCCAGCGGCAAAAATTCAAGGTTCTACAAGCGACTGGTTTACACAGATCAGATTGCCACAAACGCCAATGCATATGTTTCTGCAGGCAGCATAGGAAGCCAGTTCATCATTCAGGCAACAGCTCGCCCGGGCGTTGCGCTTGCAGATGTAGAAGCAGCACTGAATGAAGAGTTGGCTATGCTCCTCTCCGAAGGACCGACACCAGAAGAGCTTCGCCGGATAATCACACAGGAAAAAGCAGGCTTCATTTATGGTATGGAGCGCATCGGAGGGTTTGGTGGTAAATCGGATATTCTGGCATCCTCTGAAATCTATGGCGGCAGCCCTGACGCTTATCTGAAGTCCTTCCGTGATAAAGATGCTGCAACTCCTGAGAGTGTGCGTCAAGCCGCAGAGGAATGGCTCTCGGACGGTGTGTACATCATGGAAGTACACCCCTTCCCTGAACTGTCAGCGACAGTCGAGCCGGCTGACCGCTCAACCCTGCCCGAAACCGGTGACGAGCCTGAGGTGAAATTCCCTGAGTTCCGTCGGGCAAAACTCAGTAATGGATTAGAAGTCATCCTCGCGAAACGCAGTGCAGTGCCCGCACTCGACTTAACATTAGTGTTGGACGCTGGTTATGCTTCTGATCAGGGCATCGCCCCAGGCACGGCAAGTATGGTCATGTCCATGTTAGATGAAGGCACAACTAGCCTAACTGCTCTGGAAATCAATGACCGCCTTGCGAACCTTGGTGCAAGTCTCGGAACCGGCGCCGGTCTGGATGGCTCTACTGTGAGCCTGACAGCGCTGACGGCGAATCTGGAAGCAAGCTTGGATCTCTTTGCAGACGTTATTCTGAATCCGTCATTTGCTGAATCGGAGTTTACCCGCTTAAAGCAGGAACGCCTGGCAGGAATCCAGAGGGAAAAAGCGAATCCGATCCAGATGGCACTGCGTGTGATGCCGACACTCTACTACGGCACAGATCACGCTTACAGTAATCCTTTGACCGGCAGCGGTTCGGAGGCCTCGGTTACCAATATGACACGCCAGAATCTCCTGGATTATCATGATACCTGGTTCAAACCCAACAACGCAACGCTGATTGCAGTCGGGGACATAGACCTAGACACACTTGTCCCTCTTCTGGAAGCCCGCTTGGGAGGCTGGGAATCGGCAGATGTACCATCAAAGAATATCGCTTCAGTGACATCCGAGGGCGGTTCGCGCGTATACCTGATGGATCGACCTCAGGCGCAACAGTCCATCATTCTAGCCGGCCATCTGGCCCCCCCACGCAATACGCCAAACAACATCGGTATAGAGACCATGAACACGGTCCTGGGCGGTGCTTTTGTTTCGCGGATCAATATGAATCTGCGCGAGGACAAAGGATGGTCGTATGGCGCAAGCTCTTTGCTGCTTACCGCACGCGGACAGCGTCCATTCTTGGTTTACGCACCCGTGCAAACGGATAAGACCATGGAGTCCATGATGGAAATCAAAGGCGAACTTGAGGGCATTCTGGGGGATAATCCTGCAACCGAAGACGAGGTGCTCAAGGCACAAGAGAGCCAGACACTTGCTCTACCAGGGTTGTGGGAAACAAATGGATCTGTCGCCGCCAGCATACAACAGCTTGTACAATACGACTTGCCGGAAGACTACTACGAGACCTATCCTGACCAGGTGCGTGCTCTGAATGTCGATACGATTGCCGAGGCCGCTGAGGAGGTACTCCGGCCGAATGATCTTATCTGGTTGATCGTAGGCGACTTGAGTGTTATTGAGGCCGATATCCAGGCTTTGGGCTACGGAACCGTAGTGCGACTTGATACCGACGGCAACATCATTGAAAATTGATCCGCGCATGTAGTCGAGGGCTGACAGCCGTCGATTACGAGTTTCGTGCCCGACCGCCAGTGTACTGCTATTTCGATGCGGGCTGGTCGTTGGGCGCGGCTGCTTTAGGACCTCAGCGTCCAGGTACAGACTTCGCGGAGGTAATCAGTGCTTGCCCGAAAATTAAATATTGATCGGATTAGCGTGATTTTGTAGGGTTCTTTGGTGACTTGGATATTGAGATCCAAATTGATCTGAATACACAGCCCTTGATTGCATTTGGCCAATGGCACCGAATGAGGAAGATAGGGCTGGCGTTGTTGAGACCGCGAGGGAGAGCTGAATGGATATGATGAGCTGCGCCCAGGGTCTCTCAGGTCGTACCAATCTTCTTCGGCACATTAAGCCGGTTTCTCGCTGCCGTTATCGGATCAGCAGCATGCGTCCGGTCAGGACATGGTGCTCGCCCGGCGCCTCAAGCAGTACCCGAAAGAAGTACACACCCGACGACAACCCCTGTGCGCGAATGGGAATCATCTGCCGGCCCGGATTCAGTTCCAGCACTGGCGTATCCATAACCCGTCGCCCGGTTACGTCCAGCACCTCGACACGGGATCGGGTTGGTTCCGGGAGCTCAATAATGATCGATGTGCCTGATCGGAATGGATTGGGGTAATTGCCCCGCAGGGCGAATTTGGTAATAGGAACGGGTTCAGACGATTCGATCGCGAGGCTGGTGCAGTTTGGGCCAATGACATCTGCAATGCCGACCAGCCACTGCTGAAAAGCGTCATCCCGCGGTGCGCACACGGTTTGACCCGACCCGCCGAAGAACCAGAACGTGGTCAGCTCACCCAGGGCAGTCAGGGTCGAAGGAACAGTTCCCGTCAACTGATTCTCGTGGAGCGACAGGTGCTGCAATCTTGTCAGGTTGCCCAGTTCCTGAGGGATGGTACCCGTCAGTCCGTTTTGCCCCAACCGCAGGGTCTCCAGAATACTCAATTGACCCAGCTGAGGCGGAATTGAGCCGACAAGCGCGTTCTGCTCAAGATTCAGCGACATCAGGCGCGCCAGATTTGCCAGCTCCACCGGGATTTCGCCGTCGAGACTGTTGTCACCCACACTCAGCACTTCCAGTTGACTCAGACTTCCAAGGCAGGCCGGAATCTGACCGGTCAGCTGATTTCTGCGCACACTGACCTCAGCCAGTCGGTCAAGCGAGCACAGAGCTTCGGGGATCGTGCCGGTCAGGTTGTTCTCATACAGGTATAATTCCATAAGCCCGCCCAATGAGCCCAACGTCTCAGGAATCACTCCTTCCAGACGATTCTGACTCAGACTCAATACCGTCAGGTGCGTCAGATTGCCGAGCTCGACCGGGATGGTTCCGGACAAGTCATTGTCGTACAGGAACAGTCTAGTGAGTGCCGTAAGACCTCCAAGCTCCGGCGGAATGGATCCGGTGAGCAGGTTTTGGCTCGCGCTCAGTTCGATGAGCACACCCAGATTGGCAATCTCAGCCGGGATCTCACCCGTGAGCCGATTATCGAACAGGTACAGACGCAGAAGTTTGTCCAAGTTTCCCAACTCAGCCGGAATGGGACCGCCCAGAGAATTTTCTTCCAAACGCAGCAACTCAAGCTCTGCGAGATCGCCAAGCTCCGGCGGAATGGATCCGGTCAGGAAGTTGTTGGACAGGTTCAATGCGGCCAGTTTGGTCAACCGGCTTAATTCCGGTGGAATCGCCCCCTCCAGGGCATTGTTGTTCAGCAGAAGCTCCGTGAGCCGGGCTGCATTGCCGAGGGACGAAGGTATTGCGCCGCTCAGATTATTCCAGCTCAGGCTGAGCTTGGAGAGGGCCGGCAAGACACCTAGTTCTGGCGGAATCGCCCCTGTGAGGTTGTTGCGATAGGCGACCAGTTCCGTAAGTGCCGTCAGATTGCCCAGAGAAGCCGGCAGCGATCCCTCAAGCCGGTTTTGCTGAAGACTAACCGCCGTAAGCTCCGCAAGGCTTCCGATCTCATCAGGTATGGGTCCAGACAAGTCGTTGTGATTCAATCGCAATTCGGTCAGCTCCATGAGGTCGCCTATTTCGGCTGGTATCTCGCCGGAGAGCTGGTTGCGGCTCAGCCGCAGTGTCGTCAATTCAGCCAGGTTGCCGATTTCCGGTGGAATGGCGCCCGTCAGTGCATTCGAGTACAGACTCAACTGCTGCAGCGCCGTAAGCTTGCCGACCTCTGGCGGAATCGAACCGATGAGCTGGTTGTCCGGGAGGCTCAATTGCGTCACGCGTCCCCCGGAAACTGTAACACCGTACCAGCCCGTGATATCGCTTTCAGCAATCGGGAATGCCAGCGGGTCAGCGGACCACCCGGTATTGGCGGTCCAGTCGTCACCGCCGGAGGCATTGTACAGGGCGACAAGGGCTCCCCAGTCTGCATAAAGCAGGCTGGCAGGATCCAGGCCGGACAGATCGCAATTCGGTCCCATAACATCTGGAACCTGTGCCAACCATTCCTGAAAGGCGTCATCCAAAGGAGCACATACCTGCTGCCCGCTACTGCCGTGGAACCAGAGGGTGCTCAGGGCCTGCAAGGAGGTCAGACTCGCAGGCAGCGTCCCGGTCAACTGATTCTCATGAATCGAGAGTATCTCCAGGGCCAAAAGATCGCCCAGTTCAGGCGGTACAGCTCCGGTCAGCCTGTTGCGGCCTAGTCGCAACGCGGAGAGGCGTGCAAGATTACCTAGCTGCGGGGGAATTGAGCCCGTCAGATTGTTCTGCTGCAGTCGCAGCGAAGTCAGCAGCATGAGGTCACCCAGCCGGGAGGGAATATTGCCCTCCAGTTCGTTGTCACCCAGATTGAGGATAGTCAGCAAGGTCAGTGAACCCAGACAGGTCGGAATCTGACCGGTCAATCCGTTATCACGCAGATT
>MPNB01000093.1 GCA_002238805.1 Rhodothermaceae bacterium bin80
AATTACCCCAGACTGATTCAGTAAATCTCAGTAGTCCATATCCCCGAAAAAAAATCGACCGAAAACGGGAATGGGGAAATTCCGTACTTCCAGAGCACTATGAAATGGCGAACTTGGGCTAAGATTGGAATTGTAGAGTTAACTGCAAAAAAACCTTGCGTTAGACGAGGGCAGAGCATCAATCATCAGGAACTCCGTGGCCCTCGGGCGGAAATTGACATTCATTGTTTGATCTAAGCCCGCCAACAGATTGCTACACCGAGAATCTGTCGAATTATGAGTCCTCTGGGATGGAACATATAAAAAGGTACTATGTTATTTAAATTTATAAAGTTGAGTACCTACATGTATACCTTCCATCGCCAACATGTTAATCGCTTGATAGAGTTTATATCAAGTAGCTATAACATGCGGATTATCGCCATTATTGGTCCTCGCCAAGTTGGTAAAACGACTATTGCTCTCCAAGCCCGCCAGCAGCTGATTGAACTGGGGTTTACGTGTCGGTATGTTTCCTTTGACGATCCACGTTTAAATAAGCCGGACTGGCCCAGAGATGCACACATCTTTGATACCGCACAGATTGGAAATTTTGCAAATCCAAAGACTCTTATAGACATATGGGAGAATGCCCGTGAGGCTTCGCTAAAATCACCCCAAGGGCAGGTTTTGTTTTTGGACGAAGTTCAAATCATCCCACAGTGGTCAAATTACGTCAAGGGGCTATGGGACAGAGATCGTCGAGAGGGCTATCCCCTTCATGTGGTAATCTTAGGATCAGCTGTCTGGCAGATGCTTGTTGGCCGTAATGAAAGTCTTGCGGGTCGTTTTCGTGAGCTCTCAGTCAAACACTGGTCGCTTCCAGAAATGGCAAAGGTATTCGGTCTGACACCTGAGCAATTTATGTTTTACGGTGGCTATCCTGCCTCCTGGCCAGACGAATCGGGGAAATCACGGTTTGATTATTGGCGCGAGTACATCACAAAGACAATCGTAGACTCTGTTATTGGTCGGGACATCGTATCGCTTAAACAGATAAAGAAACCTGCCTTGATGCGCCAATTAATAGATATCACACCCAGCTACTCTGGCCGGATCATGGCATACAACAAGCTCTTGGGCCTGCTTCAAGACAAAGGCAATGCAACAACTGTTAAACATTACCTGGACTTGCTTTCTGATGCAGGTCTAATTTCCACGCTATTCCGATATACCCCAACTCCACACTTGGGCATGGCCTCGCGCCCCAAGTTTAATGTCCTAAACACGGCACTTATGACGGCACCGTCCGGCTATTCGTTCAAAGAGGCACAAATTGACCGGCCCTTTTGGGGTCGCATTGTGGAGAGCGCAGTGGGCGCCCATTTATGTAACACACGGAATACCGCAACCCGAATTCATTATTGGCGTGACAAAGACGGCGCGCATGAGGTTGATTTTGTCGTCTCACGTGGTCCTCATCTCCTTGGCGTGGAGGTTAAGAGTGGTAAGAAACAGGCACATCGTGGATTAGACGCATTTAAAGATCGCTTCCCGCACGCCAAAACAATGATAGTGGGTCCAAGCGGTTTTCCGTTCAACGAGTTTTTATCGCTTACCACCGATGAATGGCTTGATTATCTGTGAATTTGATGATGAAGCCCATATCACGTACTGTCGATCTGATTGAACCCCGAAACGATCAACGTTTTGGGCAAGATGGACTATCACTGCAAGACTTTGAATCTGATTGCGGCTACGTTCTTTTAGGAGAACCAGGAATGGGTAAGAGCACAGAGTTTGACGCTGCGGCTCGTGGAATTGATGGTACACATATTATTTCTGCCCGAAGATTTATCCGGTCCAATTTGGACTGCCACCCGGAATGGCGGACGGGAACAATCTTCATTGATGGACTTGATGAGATGCGTGTTGGTGGAGGAGATCCAAGAGCAGTACTGGACAAAATCATCGATAATCTAGAAGCGTTGGGAATCCCCAAATTTCGTTTGTCCTGCCGCTCTACCTATTGGTTGAGCTCTGGTGACCGGCAAGAGCTCGGTTCGCTTTTAGACTCTAAAGAAATCCCAGTACTCCAATTGAACCCGCTGAATTACGATGGCATTCGGGAGATCGTCTCTCAACGGGGACAAGATGCAAATACTTTCATTCAGAAAGCTCAAAAGTACGGCATGGATGCCTTGCTCGGGAATCCGCAATTGCTTGACTTCCTGATTACATCCATCAAAGCAGAAGACTGGCCTGACAGCCAATTGAAAATGCTTGAAAACGCCTGCCGAGCACTCGCCCGAGAACGAAATAATGAACATCTTGATGCCCAGTCATCCGCTTCACTGCAATCCCGGGAATCAATCTTAACTGCAGCCGGGAAGCTTTCCGCATATATGCTGATCGCAAATAAGACTGGCTGGGCAAGAGATGGTACGGACAACCCCGAAATTTTATCGATACTTGATTTGGAGTACCATCAAGATCTGTGCCTTCAGGCAGCTTTTGACTCAAGAATTTTCAAGGGTCATCCCCGCTCCAGAATTCCGATCCATCGTCTTGTGGCCGAATTCCTCGGAGCCTGCTATTTGAATAAAGAAATCCAGAATGGCCTGAGCGTCCGGCGAGCCCTCGCCCTCCTCACGGAGCACGATGGCATTCTCTTGCCTGATCTAAGAGGACTTGCCGCATGGCTCGCTGCGTTGAACGGCCAAGCGAGAACAATTCTGATTCAGGTAGCCCCGAGTACTGTTGCCTTCAACGGAGATACCAGAAGCTTTAGCCCCATTGAGCGAAAAAAACTACTCGCGAAACTGGAACAACAAATTCATCTTAACTCCGACTGGCCTTCTGCTGCGGCCCTTG
Organism: Rhodothermaceae bacterium bin80; assembly: GCA_002238805.1. Classification (GTDB taxonomy): domain Bacteria; phylum Bacteroidota; class Rhodothermia; order Rhodothermales; family Bin80; genus Bin80. The sequence goes on from MPNB01000093.1 coordinate 2,854, forward strand.
ATGCCTTAACCGGAAATGAAGGCATACCAATCATCCAGGATTTAACGAATTCTCCTGAACGCTCAAAAAACAGGCAAACGCTGGTTTATTTGCTCCTTCGGGGATTCTCACAAATGTATTCCCATACGAGCGCATCAGATTGGAGAACTGATCACGAAAGCTTGATGAACATCGTTCGCGATCATAGCTGGCAATCAAATGTCCGTTGCGAGGCGCTTGTTGCCTTGAGCAAGATACTTCAGCACATCCCGCAGCGCAGTACTCTACTGAGGGGCATACTAAAGGAATTGCAGGAAAAACATATATCGGACGAAAAACAGATTCTCCAGGATACACTACTATGTCTCATCTATCCTGACGGGTTACGTCCTGCGGAGATATGGGATTACTTCGTAGCGGGACCAACTACTGATTATTGTAGCGGTTATCGACACTTTTTTGCAAGACTCGTTGATCAATCAAATGAGGAGCAGGTCAAAGAATTACTGGACTCTCTTTGTGATCGTGCTTCCGAAGCCATCCCAAAATTAGAAGATCAAGGACATTCAGATATTGTGATCCAACTTCTCGCAAGGGGTTTGGAATTGTTTGGAGATGAATTGTGTATCCCAGAGTTGTACCGATGGTTCAGGCTTGTTGAATTCGACCATAGTTTGTCACAACTGATCCCAGCTCATACTTTACGACCGAGTTTTAGTCGACACGATAAAGCGAATAGCGCAATCCGTAACTGGCTGAATCAGCATGAGAACGTCCAGTATAGCCTCATCGAACACGGTTTGCTAATTGAAGAAGCGAAGATCGGGAGTGAATTTCTCATTAAAACAATAGCACTCAAATTTGTGGGGAGGAGTGCACCAGAAGGAATTCGCTCGTGGTGTCTTGAGCGTGCGGTACAACTTTGGGACTCAAATCAAAATGTGGCAAGAGAGTTCGCATCATGGTCCATCTTGGAGCAAGAGGGCTGGGAGCCTCCCCTCTCCGATGAAGAAATTATCTCTGCAGTGTCCGATATACCTGGATTGATCCAGTGGAATGATCAACGCCTAGAGGGCAAGGCCCAAGCTGAGCTTGAGATAAGTGAGATCAGGAAGAGACAGGAGAAAATCCGAGGTGGCCATCAAAAACAGAAGCAGGAAAAACTTGAAATTATTCGCCAAGAACAAACTGACTTAGCGAAGGGGCAATGCATGCCTGTAATTCTTGATGAGCTTGCCCACACTTATTTTGACAATCCCTGCACAGATGAAAATAATCCGCAGACTTGCCTACAGTCATACTTTGAAGGTGATGGGAGTCTCGTACAAGCAACACTGGCGGGATTTCGTAGCCTACTGGACCGGGATGATCTCCCGGATCTTGATCAAATTACCCAGCTCTACGAGAATGGCCAGAGATCATACTTTGCACTCCCTTTTCTTGCAGGGATAGAAGAGGCATACAAAGCGAGCAATGATCTGAGCCATCTCTCTGAAACGGGAATTCGGCGTGCACTGGGATTTTATCTGATTACAGAATTACCTACCCAGCGATCCCTATTTACCGGTCATTTTGGTAATCATGGCGAATTTCTAACATGGTATAAGCAGGCTTTAATGTGCTATCCAGAGGCCGTGGCTGATTCGCTGGTTTCAGTGCACAACGTAGATGTTCGTTCCAAAAACCCGCCGAATCGTCACATGTATGAGATGGCCTTTGACTCAGCCTACACTCATGTGGCAAAGCTTGCTGTGCACCGAATGTTTACCGTATTTCCTTCCCGATGCAGTGCCCGTAAACTGGAATCCCTACGTGTGGTCCTCTGGAGTGGAATTCTGAACAATGGAATGTCTACGAGCGCATTGCAGAATATTGTCCTAAAACGGCTAAATCGCAAGCGGATGGACATAGGTCAGCAAGCCCAATGGCTAGGTGCAGGATTGTTCGCCGACAGGAATATCTATTTTCCAAAGCTGATCAACTTTCTCTCTACCGGAGAGGATATTCGTGTGCACCATGTCATTGATTTTCTTGTTCCTACGAGCCGTAGGCTGCTTATTCCGCAAAACATCAATGAATGGAATCCTGACGAGATTCGCCAGCTTATCCAAACATTCGGGAGACGAATACATCCACCTGTTTTTCGGGAACATGCAGGTCTTCTTAGTGATGAGGAGAGAATCAGCCGTAAATTTCGGTCGCTCTTCACACACTGGATTGAGGAACTAAAAAAACGTACCTGTGGTGATGCAAGGAAGAACCTGGATATACTGGCATCCGATGCTGGTTTAGTAGCGTGGAAACGAGAGATTGTACTCGCCCAGGAAGAACAAGCTAGACGCCGCCGTGTGGCAAAGCATTCGGATCTAAGCTTGAAACAGATTCAGAAAACTCTTAATAGTGGCTCCCCAGCAAATGCTGCAGACCTTGCAGGCCTAACACTTGATGCCCTTGAAAAGTTGGCGGACGAGATACGTAATGGTCGAACTAGTGACTGGCGTCAATACTGGGACTGGGGCGAGAATCCTCGTAGACCCTCGAAGCCAAAACCCGAAAACGACTGTAGAGACATATTACTTTCAAGATTAGCAACCGTACTTGAAAGGTATCAAGTTGATGCACAGCCAGAGGGGCACTACGCAGATGATCGAAGAGCAGATATCCGAATATCGTACGGCTCTAACCTAGCGATCCCAATTGAAATCAAAAAAAATTCACACATAGATCTGTGGCGTGGTATCACCGAGCAACTAGTACCAAAATACACACGAGATCCAAAGTCTGATGGTTATGGGATTTATTTAGTTTTCTGGTTTGGCACAGAATATGTGAAGGTTGTTTCACCAGAAGGATGTATCCCCCAAGAACCCACAGAACTTAAGGACTTACTTGAAAAGCGGCTTGATCCAGAAATCAGTAAAAGAATCCAAATTGTCATCATTGATGTGGCCCGATCTGGAAGATTTATTCGTTTGGCATAACCATGGTAGTGCGTACTGAGGCCATTGTTTTAAAATCTATACCCTTCCGGGAAACCAGCCGGCTAGTGACTCTATATACCTTGAAGCTTGGAAAACTAACCACCATTGCACGCGGTGCCCAATCAAGAAAGAACCTGTTCGGCTCGACGCTCCAGGTGCTTTCGCATGTGCAGGCAGTGATCTATACTCGTCCGACCCGGTCTATTCAGGTTCTGACGAATTGCTCGCACATCATGGTCCATCCAGGTATATCCCGTGATATGAAAAGATTGGCGATTGGACAGCGGATCTGCGAACTTGTCCTGGCTCTTACGGAAGAAGGGGTAGATTCTCCCGAAAGCTTTCATCTAATTACTCGAACACTTGGTGCACTAGGCGATCCGGCTACGGATGCAGTATTGGTACAGCTATACTTCCAGCTCCATTTGACGGCGGCATTGGGTTTTGGACCTAGCTTTACCCGGGATGAAGTGGAGCGGATTGATGATTCCGGCGGATATCTGATGCTTGATACCGGTACGATTTCGCATAAGGTAGACACAGGGTCTCGGTCGTTGGCTGCCTCGAGGGGCGTGCTCCGGGCGTTTGCCATTTTGTACAGGGCTGATTTTAATGTGATAATGCGCATGCAGCTAACGGAAGAACAGCGGCGGGGGCTTTACACATTGATTACCCGCTTCATGCAATATCATGTGCAGGATGCTTATCCTGTGCGTGGAGAAAAGGTTTTAAGCCAGCTCTTAGGCTTGGCACCAAAGGCAGAGTAAGACCGTCAGATGCGCTGGTGCGTATCATTGCCCCCCGTAATTTATGTGGTACTATGCGTGCTAATGGTCAGTGTATCGGGATTGACGTAGGGGGGACGTTCACAGATTTTGTGGTGTTGGACGCTTCTGGGTTGACCGTGCATAAGGTGCCAACGACACCAAGTGATCAAAGTCAAGCTATACTGCAAGGCTTAGCGGTGCTTTCGGTAGATCCCGAGGCGCCGGTCATGCACGGCACGACAACCGCGACCAATGCACTTCTGGAACGGCGAGGGGCTCGGACTGCGCTCATAACCACACGCGGTTTTGCAGATGTCTTGGCGATTGGCCGACAAAATCGCCCTCAGCTATATGAGTTTTCCCAGGCAGCACGCAATCATCTTGTGCCCCGCTCGCTTCGTCTGCAGATTGATGAACGCATAGATAGCAAGGGTAACATTCACAGGAAGCTGGATGCATCCTCACTGTCTGAAGTGCTGGAAGCACTCAAGCAGGAAGAAGTAGAGAGTGTGGCGGTTGTTCTGCTCTTTTCCTTCTTGAATGATGTACATGAACGTTGTATTGCGGCCGCATTAGCCGAGGAATTTCCGGATTTACCTGTTTCGCTTAGCATAGATCTCTTACCCGAGTACAGGGAGTACGAGCGCACAGCAACGACGGTTGTAAATGCGTATGTACGGCCTCTCGTTATGCGCTATTTAACACGCCTCAGGCGTGTACTTAGTGGTAGATCACTCAAGGTCATGCAATCGAGTGGTGGTACACTGGATGCGCAACAGGCATCTAAACAGGCATCCAGGTTGGTTCTGAGTGGACCTGCAGGTGGAGTTGTAGGGGCATTTGCTTTGGCTGGACAGGCGCTCAGCGCTGCCAGTCCCCACATAATAACTTTTGATATGGGGGGCACCAGTACAGATGTAGCGCTTTGTCCTGGCAGAATACCACAGACGACCGAAGGCACGATTTGCGATTTACCACTTCGGTTGCCATCCACACAGATCCACACGGTCGGTGCAGGCGGAGGTAGCTTGGCGTACGTTGATTCAGGAGGTATACTGCGTGTAGGTCCCCAAAGTGCAGGTGCGATTCCCGGCCCGGTTTGTTATGGGCAGGGCGGCCAGACTCCCACTGTAACGGATGCCAATCTGGTACTTGGCCGTTTGATACCATCACAATTTCTTGGCGGACGCTCTACGCGCCCATTGGATGTCCAGGCAGCATATAAAGCAATTGCACATCTTGGCCAGTCCCTTGATCTTTCTCCTGAAGAGACTGCACTGGGTATTGTACGAGTTGCGAATGCGACCATGGAACGGGCACTACGACGAGTATCCGTTGAGTGTGGTTACGATCCACGATCGTATATCTTGGTCCCCTTTGGTGGGGCAGGACCGCTGCATGCATGTGCAATCGCCGACTCATTAGGGGTGAGAAAAATTCTTATTCCGCGTCATCCTGGGGTACTCAGTGCGCTTGGTCTGTTGATGGCAGATATCACTAGCGATGTATCGCAAGCGTTGCTGTCTACTGCGGAGGAGCTCCTTCGCAACCCGGAACGTCTCAAAAATTCTATCAATCAGCTGAAGCCCATAGTACTATCCCGCCTGGACTCACACACAGGGGAGGTTCAGTTAGACTGCAGTCTTGATTTGCGGTATTCGGGACAAAGTTATGAGCTCACAGTGCCTTTGGGTTTCCCGGTTGTACCAGAAAACATTCGCATTTCGATAGAAGCTTTCCATTCGGCACACCATATGCGTTACGGGTACAGTGCACCAGAACTGCCCGTAGAGTCAGTAGCAGTGCGACTACGGGCAACGGTGCCCCGGGAGAAAGTAATACCTATACCGGCAACACCAGCTGCCTCTCCATTCGATATAGCCCAAGCATCAAGAGCACCCGTGTACTTCGCAGCGGATGGGCCAATGTCTGTTCCTGTCCTAAAACGTGATATACTGATTCAAGGATGTACGTTTAGGGGCCCTGCACTGGTTGTACAGTATGATTCAACATTAGTCGTACCTCCAGGCTGGGATGCTGAGGTTGATCAATGGCATAACCTACATCTTAAGTGTAGCACAGATCATGGCAGTTGATCCTATTCTTCTTGAAATCTATAGACACCGACTCATCGGCGTTGCCGATGAAATGGGCGTTACGCTCCAGCGTACAGGGTATTCTCCCAATATTAAGGAGCGTCTGGACTATTCCTGCGCAGTCTTTGATACAGAGGGCAATATGGTTGCCCAGGCAGCACACATACCGGTTCATTTGGGGGCCATGCCCGCGAGTTGTGAGGTTGCGCTAAGGACGTTCACACATTGGGAGCCGGATGATGTGGTTATTCTGAATGATCCGTTTGATGGGGGGAATCATTTACCCGACATCACGATGATCTCTCCGGTTTTTGCCGGCGGTGAGCCCATTTTTTTTGTTGCTAGCCGTGCACATCATGCAGATGTTGGTGGCATGAGCCCAGGCTCACTTCCTTTGTCTACCGAGATCTTTCAGGAAGGAATAATTATCCCGCCTACCAAGCTATACGAAGCAGGGAAGTTAAATGAGGGTGTGCTGCGTATGATACTTGCCAATGTGCGGACTCCCACCGAGCGTCGGGGGGATCTGGCGGCTCAGCGGGCTGCACATGCAGTCGGAGAGCGGCGTTTACAAGGGCTCGTAGAAGAGCACGGAGAACTCGAAGTCTGCGCGTATGCTCGTCATTTGCAGGCGTACAGTGAACGGTTAGTGCGTAGTGCCATTCAGACTTGGCCGGATGGGAGGTATGTTTTTGAAGATGTGCTGGAACTGCCAGATGACCAGGATGCCATTATCAGAGTGTCTGTTCAGATTACAGGCAGTGATATCGTGTTTGATTTTGAGGGCACAGATGCGACATTGCATGCACCTTTAAATACCGTATTAGCAGTTACAGCATCTGCTTGCTATTATGTCGTACTCTGCCTGATTGAGGGAGATGTTCCTGTAAACGCTGGTTGTTTTGTCCCGATCAATGTGAAAGCCCCCGAAGATACATTAGTGAATGCATCAAGGCCTGCAGCGGTCGCTGGAGGCAATGTGGAGACTTCACAGCGAATTACGGATGTGGTTCTTGGAGCCTTGGCACAGGCGTTGCCGAAGCGTGTCCCGGCCGCAGGTCAAGGGACAATGAATAATGTGACGATAGGAGGTAAACACACCGACGGGACCTCTTATGCCTATTATGAAACTCTTGGCGGAGGTATGGGAGCTGCTCCCGATGCTGATGGTCTAAGCGGCGTACATGTGCACATGAGCAATACGCTCAACACACCGGTCGAGGCATTGGAAATGCAGTTTCCATTTCGGATCAGGGAATACGCGCTTATCAAAGGAAGCGGGGGGGCCGGTCGATATAAAGGGGGGGAGGGGCTTGTGCGGGAGTATGAGCTTTTGAAACCAGCCACAGTAACTATGCTCAGTGAGCGTCGTTGTCATGCTCCGTGGGGGCTGTACGGTGGCGAGCCAGGCCGTAACGGTCAGAACACGCTGATTGATGCAACCGAAAAAAAGACAAAGTTACCCGGTTTATTTACGCGAAGATTAAAGGCAGGTGACCGGCTTCGTATTGAAACCCCGGGTGGAGGGGGTCATTCTTCTGCCAGAAATTCGCGCAGTACATAGTGTAGAATACCACCATTACGATAGTATTCAACTTCGACAGGCGTATCTATACGGGAGCGTGTAGTGAAGCGTCTTTTTTCTCCTCCTGGGCGTACAGCAGTGACTTCAACGGTTCCCCCTGCTTTTTCCGGGGGGACTAGGCTGTAGGATTCAGTGCCATCTAGGCCCAGTGTCTCGGCATTCTCACCTTTTAAGAATTCCAGAGGCAGCACCCCCATACCAATTAGATTGGAGCGGTGAATACGTTCAAAACTCTCGACGATCACTGCTCTGACTCCCAAGAGGATTGTCCCCTTGGCAGCCCAGTCCCGGCTCGATCCCATACCGTAGTCTTTACCACCAAGGACGATCAAAGGTACGCCCGCCTCCTGGTAACACATAGACGCGTCGTAGATAGACATGACCTCATCATTGTTGATGAAACAACGGGTTATGCCGCCTTCGGTGCCGGGTACCAGTTCGTTCTTGATGCGAATATTGCCGAAAGTACCACGCATCATGACCTCATGATTACCGCGCCTAGACCCAAATGAGTTAAAATTACGCAGGGTTACACCATTGGAGCTCAGATAGGCACCGGCAGGGGATTCTTTAGGGATAGCACCTGCTGGTGAGATATGATCCGTTGTTGTCGAATCTCCCAGCTTAGCCAGTACACGGGCATTATCAATGGGAGTCGTTTCTGGTGCCTCGTGGGTTAGACCAACGAAGAATGGAGGTTCTTGTATGTAAGTGGATTCATCGCTCCATTCGTACTGAGATCCACTGGGAATCTCGATGGCGTTCCAAGTTTCGTTGGACGTCTCTATACCACCATACTCCTCCAGGAACAGTTCCGGCGTTATTGAGGCTTCAATAGCTTCGGTAATTTCTTCGGTGGTTGGCCAAATATCCCGCAGATACACGTCTTTGCCTGCGAGATCTTTGCCAAGTGGTTCGCTGGTAAGATCAATATCTACGGTACCTGCCAGTGCGTACGCAACTACGAGTGGAGGCGACGCGAGATAATTTGCTTGTACAAGCGCATGAATACGGCCTTCAAAGTTGCGGTTACCGCTTAGCACCCCTGCGACTACAAGATCGCCTTGGCGAACTGCATTGCTCACCGCCTCCGGTAGGGGACCGGAATTACCGATACAAGTAGTACAACCATAACCGACCAAGTCAAAACCTAATTGAGCCAAATAAGGCATCAGGTTAGCATTGTGGAGATATTCGGTTACTACACGTGATCCTGGCGCTAAACTGGTCTTAACATAAGGTGCTGTTTTTAGCCCGCGTTCGACCGCTTTTTTGGCTACGAGGCCTGCACCAATCATTACGCTCGGGTTGCTGGTGTTCGTGCAACTGGTGATAGCTGCAATTGCAACATCTCCGTTGCCCAATGGATCTGGAAAGTCAGGCGTTTCGACTGCACGCTCCAATTCAGATTCCTGGCGCCCAAATCCTTGTGGTCCAGCGGGCGCGGCAAATGACTCACGGAATGATCGGCCTAGGTTGGGGATCGGAATGCGATCCTGTGGTCGTTTTGGTCCGGCAACGCTTGGAACCACATCACCTAAGTCTAATGTCAGAACATCCAGATATTCTGGTTCGGGTGTATCAGGAGTTAGAAACAGCCCCTGGTCTTTTGTGAATCGTTCAACTAGCGCGATTAAATCACTATCCCTTCCTGTGCGTCGCAGGTATCCGAGCGTAACCTCATCAACCGGGAAGAAGCCCATAGTAGCACCGTACTCGGGTGACATATTGCTGATCGTAGCACGATCAGGCACTGAAAGTGCTTGAATACCTGGACCAAAAAATTCAACAAACCGCCCCACGACACCGTAGGAGCGAAGCATTTGTGTGACTGTGAGCACCATATCGGTAGCGGTAGCTCCTTCGGGTAGCTCACCTGTAAGCCGGAACCCAACCACCTCTGGCATGAGCATATAGATTGGTTGGCCGAGCATGACGGCCTCTGCTTCAATTCCGCCAACTCCCCAACCTACGACACCAAGCCCATTGATCATTGTCGTATGGGAATCTGTACCGACTAGGGAGTCGGGGAATGCCACGACTTGTCCATCCTCCATTCCGGTCCAAACGCAGCGGGCTACGTACTCCAGGTTTACCTGGTGACAGATACCGCTTGCAGGGGGCACTACGTAGAAGTTATCAAAGGCTTGCTGACCCCAGCGAAGAAACTCGTAGCGTTCCCGATTACGTCGAAATTCATGATCGGAGTTTAGTTGCAGTGCTTCTGGAATTCCATAGTAATCTACCTGAACGCTGTGGTCTATTATGAGGTGTACAGGTACACGCGGATTAATCGCCGAGGGGTTGCCGCCTGCACGTGCCATGGCACTGCGCATGGCGGCGAGGTCTACAACCGCGGGCACACCGGTAAAGTCTTGCAACAGTACACGTGCCGGTGAGAAAGGCACTTCTGCGCGTAAGGGAGCTTTTGGATTATACCTTGCTAATTGCTCAACATTCTCCGGTGTTACGGTAAACCCATCGCAGCCTCGCAGTACGGCTTCCAGCATTACACGAATAGCGTACGGGAGTCGGTCAAGAGAGTAACCCGACACGTCAAGTGAGTCGAGACGATACATCAAAGCTGGCCCTTGCGGGGTTTCGAAGGATGTTCGCGTCCCGAAATAATCTGTTTTTCTGGTTTGGACTGTTGTGCTCATATTTTGTACCAGTGGTTACCACTTGAAGGGGGCAGGTGAACGATTTTCGAGGTCCATTGTTTGGCACGAGCTCCGTTTACAGCCTGGATTGCCCCGGTGTAGCCGGTCAATTTTGATGTCTCTTATCCCGATAGGATTTCCTAATTACACCAGTAAAAGCAAGGGCTTCACACAATATTTCGTGTAATTAGGTATCGTTTGGGACAGAGTTCCCGTACATCTGGCAAGTTATCCGCCAATTATAAACATTCTATCCACATTATTTCGAAACTAAATGTCAGCATAATATGTAACACGTAATAGTGTTACATATTATGTTCTTGACTTTCCACTGACCACCAGCTCTACCGTACCATGGCTACGGCATTTGATGTCGCTGCCTACATCCTCGAAAAGAAGGGATCTGTCACTACTTGGAAGCTTCAGAAGCTAGTCTACTACAGCCAAGCGTGGTCACTAGTTTGGGATGACGAGCCGTTGTTCGAGGAAGAGATTCAGGCTTGGATTAATGGTCCAGTATGCCCTGCTCTTTATCAAAAGCATCGTGGCTGCTTCCAAATTGACAGGATTAACGGCGGAGAATCATGCAGCCTGACCAAAGATCAAAGAGAGACAGTTGATGCCGTTCTATCCTTCTATGGGGATAGGTCACCCCAATGGCTTAGTGACCTAACTCATATGGAAGCACCTTGGAGGGATGCTAGGAATGGGTTGTCGCCTAGAGTCCGTGGTAACTCTGTTATCTCTCTTGAATCTATGGCCGAGTATTACGAGAGTATCGTCCCGTAGGGCATGGACGGCAACGGGAAAACCCCCGGCATAAGGCAAGAGCCTGTATCCGCGAAAAAACCTAGAGCCAAGCTAACCGACCAAGACCTCAAGGCTAGTCAAAGTAAGTTTAGATGGTCTTTGGCATTAGCTGACCGAGAGGGGAAATGGGCGTTTGGTGACGAAGTATTTGGGGAGGATTGGTGCTCCAAAATACTACCAAAGCTTAAAGATTTCGAGGGTAAGACGTGGGCCATTATTGCCAATCAAACTTCTGGCAGATCAAGAGGCACTAGGAACCACCACATTACTTGTTCAGATTTAGTTAAAGGTGCACGCAAGAGACTGAAGCAGATTAACATGGATGATTTGGGCCAACTATACTCTCTCCGATTAGAAGGAAAGAGGAGGCTATTTGGAGTAGTCCAAGGTCATGTCTTCAAGCTGCTGTGGTATGATCCGCGACACGAAATTTGTCCCTCAAGGCGTAATTGGTCTAGTGTATCCAAGTATTGGTTCCTATATCAGTAAGCCAGTTGTTGTTGAAGATGTGCAACTACCCTGACGAGTAATTGCATGACCTTGCTGCCAAAAGAGCATCGGGCGAGATAGGTGGGAAGGGGTCAATCTTGAAATAGCCAAATAAGAAAGACGCAGCAATAGACACAAAAAACGAAGATTAGCGTTGTGGAAGTCAGTTGCCGATTTCATTTTTTTGAGTTGTTTCAACTAAAAAAGGCTTGTGTTGGTGCAATCAAGTATATAATCTCTTACTGAAGCGTACTAAACTGACCTATACTTAATCTTCCGGTAAACATTATTTATGAACAATAATGAGTTCCCGCTGTCATGCCGAGGTGTCTGCGGAGGTTTTCGTTATCGGAGGAGTCTGTCGGGTGCAGGGTAAGTTGTAGTCGGTGCCACTTGTGGCAGAAAGCGTTTCATTAGCTCACGCTGTGTATTCCGAGCCATGTGGGCCACCATTCGGAATGGGTGTCCCACATGGTCGGAATGTGCAGTTTAGGGCATAATGCTTTTACCGGTATACCAGTTTATTGATAATTCCATGGATCTCTGATCTAATGTTTACAAGAGAAAAAATTGTCCTGAAACTGTTGAATCAGCTACAGCAGCCCGTATCCAAGACTGTATTCGTCAAGCTTGTATTCCTTCTCCGACATGAAACTTCACTGAGGAATATGTCAAGCTTTTACGACTTCGTTCCGTACAAATATGGTCCGTTTTCTTTCACCTTATACCGCGAATTGGAGCGGCTGAAGAGCAATGGATACGTTAGAGAAGTTGAGGGTAAATTGGAACCATTGCCATTAGTTGCTTCTGCGGGACAACTGGCCCCTTTGGGTAAAGCCGCTGTGTGCCACGTTGTTGGAAATTATGGAAACACTAGTGGAGAGGCAATTTTGGAAGATGTTTACAGGCGGTATCCCTGGTTTGCTCTCAATAGCGAATTACCCCAGCGAAATTTTGCATCCGTAGAACCTCCTTTGAAGGCACCGCCCGCTGTATACACATCGGGGTATGAGGGAATGTCAGTTGAGGCATTCTTCAACCGGTTGCTTAAGCAGGGAATTCGTTTGCTTATTGATGTGAGAGCCAATCCGGTTTCTCGTAAATACGGGTTCGCAGGCTCCCGCCTACGCCAATTTTGTGAACGACTCGGACTCTCATATTGGCATGAGCCTAGCGTGGGGGTACCCCGAGGGGCAAGGTCCGAACTTAATGATTTGGCCTCGTACCGCCGTCTGTTTCGTCACTATGAGGAGTCTATTCTCTCTTCGCAATCCAAGAAAATAGTCGAATTGGGCAGGATAATGACTGTAAATCCGTCCGTTCTCGTATGCTTTGAAAAAGATGTTGAGCGATGTCACCGAGGATGTCTGGCACCTTACATTGCACGCGAATCCGGCCTAAAAGTAATTCATCTATGATCCAATCTACCCCTGGGCAACAAAAACTTCGAGTTCTAATCACTGTGAAGACGTACCCTATTCCCTCTTCAAAGTACGACGAACTGGTCTGCACAGCCGGAGTGACTGAGACAGGCGACTTTGTACGTCTCTACCCGATTAATTTTCGAGATTTACGAGACTGTCAGCAGTTCAAAAAATACCAGTGGATTGAGGTGAAAGCTTCAAAACATACTGGGCGCGAACAACGGAAGGAGAGCTATCGACCGGACAGCAAGTCAATCCGTATCTGTGGAGATCCCATAAAATCAAATCCCGGTAACTGGCGCGATCGAAGTCTGTATGTACTGAGGAACAAAGCAAAGTCTATTGAAGATCTCAAGGAACTCCAGAAATCTGACAAGACATCTCTTGGAATTTTCAATCCCAAGAACGTTTCTGATCTGGTCATCCAGCCCGATAGTTCAGATTGGAATCCGAAATTTCTCGCAGAACTCGGACAGCAAAGAATATGGGAGAATCGAACGAACAGCCGGAAGCCACCACGGAAGGTACCCTTCAAATTCAAGTATAGGTTCCATTGCAATGATAAAAATTGCAATGGACACAATATGAGCATTTTTGATTGGGAAGTCGGAGCCCTGTTTTGGAGAATGATGGATGAAGGGATGACCCACGAGGGTGCTGCAGAAGAAGTGAAACGGAAATTCTTGGAAAACCTTTGCGGAGATGACAAGGATACTCATTTCTTCGTGGGGACGACTCTCGATTATCCAACGAGCTGGATTATCCTTGGAGTCTATTACCCTAAAGTCGAACCCCCCAGCCTTTTTGATGAAATCATGTAGTCTCTCTGTAGAATCCTTGATTGGCCAATGCGGGATTTAATGATCATTCTCTCCTGATTGATCATCTTGGCATCCCCAGACTGTACTTCATGGCGGTAAAGAGTTCTAGATAATCGTCCAATTGGAATTGCGATCTATTCCTGGGCTTCCAGGGTTCCTGTGGTGACGACGAGTCAGTACTGATTCATCATATTCATATCCGCTGACCTCAATGAGATACGGCGATTCATTAACCACGAGCCGACACGAGACTTCAACCAAAATCGTTTAACTCCCCAGTCCTCTGCCAATTATTCGACCACATCTTGGTGTTCCCATAGATGAAAGGGGTTTCCGCTTTTTAAGTGGGTTTGGTGTCAGAATTAGGCTGAACAAGTATGTGCTGGAATAGATTCGGGATTGATTTCGTTGTTATCTTAGCTGCGTTTTTGTGACGAAAATCAATCAACAATCATTTA
>MPNB01000005.1 GCA_002238805.1 Rhodothermaceae bacterium bin80
ACCCCATGGTTCCTGCCAGGGTATCAACAGAAACCCGTATCTCCGAACCGCGTTGATCTCCCGCCAAACGATCCCCTTGGGCATGCCAAAATAGGAACATCTGGCGCTCAAATGGAACAAGATGGGAAAGTTATTTATGGATGTCCCCTAAGTATCAGATTGATACACTCCGCAGCTTGTATACAGGGGCAGACATGCTCGGTGATGCCTGATGCCGAGGGATCGGGGGCCCAGAACCCGAAGCACGGGGCGGGGCTCAGCGTCTGGAAGGAGCCGATTCGATGCCGCCGATGGTCAGACCCCAGCCGTGGACTGGATCGGATACGGACGCATGGCCAGGGGGCTTCTTAGGGATACGATCAAACAAGGAGTTCAGAACAACAGAACTGGCCCAAGGTAGGTCTTCTGGTCAGATCAGACCCCGAAAAAATCCTGGAAACCGGCATAAATCCGACTTTTAGCACAGATGCCAACCCAAATACGCCACGACTAGGCCTTGATCCCTCGAATTGATACTTCAGACGTATGCAAACCTTGGCCGCAACGCTCTCAACTCGGCAATAATAGCTATTTTCCGGCTGACACTATATAGCACTTTTCAGTAAAAGTCCAGTGGGTCCGATGCCATCAGGCCTTTGAGCGAGGTGCTAAAATCAAGATCACCAAGGCTCATGCTTGCGTGGGATAGAAGCTTTTTGGGAGTGGATGTGTTTGAGGCTCGGACGATCTCACACTCTACCGGACAGATTGAACAATAAAAAACATGATTGAAGTTCCTGCCACGTCTGCATTTGTGTTGTCTTTCGCAAATCAGAATGTTTATCGCGGTGCGGCAGCACGCGCTTTTTTGAATAGCATTGATTTATCGGCTGCTGAGCCGGTTATAGCACAGTTCAAGGAGATCCATGAGGAGATCACAGTGGAAATTCTTAACAGAAAGCACGGTGTCGAAAAGTGCTGCCGTAAGTACCTGGATGAAAACCCGACTGCGCAAGTCATCCACTTAGGGGGTGGGTTGGATCCATTATCCATTGATCTTGCAGAAGGTTATCCGAAGGCACATTTTTTCGATGTGGATATGGCAAATATGTCGCTCAAGGAAGAGATCAATCGAAAGATCGGTGGCCCTGACATACCATTTTTAACAGCTAATTTAGCGGATATTCCGTCTCTGACCGAGGTGTTGAGCAATGCGGGCTGGAATTCGGATGCCCCCACGCTACTCGTATCGGAGGGGATTTCGTATTACATTCCCAAAGAAGTCTACCGACGTACTCTGGCCTCACTTCAGACCTCCGGTGGCTGCCTCATATTCGAGTACTCGATACCGGACCACCTTCTGGTTGGCGTCCCAAAGGCGGAAATCGTCTTTGATTTCTTCGAACGTTTTACCGGTTTTCTGAATATGCCAATTCAGATGCAGCGCTATGAAGATGCGGAGGTGAGGGATCTTGCAGCAGACATGAATGGAGAAGTTGTGGACATTCTGACGCAGCACCAATTGGAGTTCAGCCGTCTTGGCAGGAACGAAATGAGGGAAGACCCCCGAATGGGGGCAATCCGGGTAGCTTTGATCCAGTTCCATTGATACTCCTCATGATCTGGTTTGCAAGCCGCCTTGGCAGAACTGGAGTACAATCAAATGCGTCTGTGATTTAAGCAAGGTAGGCGTTCACGAGGTTGATTCTGGTAGGCGAAGTTCAGTTCTCCGGTAATTACACAGACGACAAAATTTTTGTCACACGCTCGGAATTAATGACTGTCACCCGAAAACGGCATTAGTGCGGACAGCCATGAATTGATGCACCTTACCCCCACCTTTACTCTCAGTCTGAGTCAACGCAAACCCACAATGAAATAAAGATCGAAATGCGAACTGTTCTTGGGTTATGAGGTAAAGGATTGCGGCGACCCGTTACAAGTTGTGAGCATGGTGGTCAATGTATATCTTACAAGATTCGGTCGTTTGATTGTGCCAACTTCGATGTACCAAACACTAGAACCAAAATATCGGCACAGGAAACAAGACCTACTATTCCCTACAATTTCTTCGAGAAACTTTTTGCCAGTTGGACTGAACATCTCCCAAACGCTTCGTGAGCACACCGGAGAATTTCCCCAGTAGAATGGTGTAGGTGAGCATTGATTAAGATCTCATAGATTGGTGCGGAACCGCATGCGTACAGAATGATCAAATACTCCAAGCAGGTGTGAACCCTGAGATATCCAAATGAGAAGCAATTCTACGTATTTACCATTCAGGCGCGCAGCGGTAATCGGCGCAGGCACTATGGGGGCACAAATAGCGGCCCATTTGGCCAATGCCGGAGTCGAAGTATTGCTTTTGGATTTAGCAGCCCCGGAAGGGCAGGATCCTCGTGCTCTGGTGAAAAAGCGTTTGAAAACTATTACAAAGCTGAAGCCTAATCCGTTCTTTACAAAAGCTGTCCACCGACGCATAAGTTATGGCACCATTGAGCATGATCTGGAAAAAATTTCGGGTGCGGAATGGATTGTTGAAGCCGTAGTCGAGCGACTGGATATAAAGCGGGCTTTGTTGGAACAGGTGGAAATGCATGCAAGCCCAGGGAGCATCGTGTCAACCAATACCAGTGGAATCCCGATACATGCACTCGTTGCTGGACGCAGTTTGGAATTTCGGCAACATTTTCTAGGCACGCACTTTTTTAACCCGCCGCGATACCTCCCCCTCCTGGAGGTTATTACACACGCCGACACAAGCCCTGAGGTGCTGGACAGAATAAGATGGTATGCCCGTATCTATTTGGGTAAGGATGTTGTGCAGGCGAATGATGTGCCCTACTTCATTGCCAACCGGATTGGTATTTATGGCATGATAGGAGTAATTGAACAGTTTGCCAGTGGTGCCTACACTATCGAGGAAATTGACACGTTGACGGGTCCATTAGTCGGTCGCCCGAAATCCGGCACCTTCAGGACGGCAGATGTGGTTGGACTTGATGTGATGGGGCTTGTATGCGCAAATCTGTATGAGAGTGTGCCGGAGGACGAGAGTAGAGAGCGATTCAGAGTCCCGGAGGTATTGAAAAAGTTAGTAGCCAAGGGAGCACTGGGAGCAAAATCGGGGGCCGGATTCTATCGGAAAGAGGGCCGTAAAATTCGCTCTCTGAACCTGGCTTCAGGGCAATACGAAGATCCCGCCCCACTCAATCTAGGGGATCTCGGCAGGATCAAGGCAGCAGGCACACTTCGGCATCGCCTCGTAGCACTGTTCGAGGATGAAGGACGCGCAGGCAGGTTCTTTCGGAAGACCATGCTTGACTGTATGGCCTATGCCGCGAGACGAATAGGGGAAATTACCGACAGTCCCGCACGGGTTGACCGGGGGATGTGTTCAGGTTTCGGCTGGAAGATGGGGCCATTTGAAACGTGGGATGCAATTGGTTTCGCCAGGGTCAGAGAGGCCATGGTCAAGAATGGGCTTGCCCTCCCGGAGTGGATACTGGATATGTCGGACGATGCATCTTTCTACATTGACCATCCATTGCGCGTCTATTTTCCATCCCATGGGGAGTACGTGGCTGAGGATATGCCAGCGGACGAACGATCTCTGGAGTCAATCAAATTGGACCTGGGTAAAGACCTATGGTCGAACGAAGAGTCTGGGCTGATCGATCTGGGAGATGGGGTGGCTTTGTTTGAGTTTCGTTCCAAGGCATGTACACTTGGATTCAGAGTAATTAATGGATTGTTGACGACTATTGATTACGTCGAAAATGATCCCAACCTGCACGGATTGGTCATAGGCAACGAGGGAAGTCATTTTTCAGTGGGAGCCAATCTTGCAGAAATGGCCGGGACAGTCCAGTCGGGTGATTTTGGGAAGATTGATGAATACATCGCCCGGTTTCAGTCTGCTATGCAGCGCGTGCACTACGCACGTAAACCTGTGGTTGTGGCCGCACACCAGCGTGCGCTGGGAGGGGGATGCGAGCTCATCATGGCCTGTCCAAACCCGGTTGCCGCAGCAGAAACCTACGCCGGACTTGTAGAATTGGGAGTTGGATTGATACCGGCCGGTGCAGGAAGTATGCGGTTTGCGGCCAAGGCTAGCAAAGAAAACCAGGGTTATTATGACAGCAATCTTTTGCCTGGTGTGATGAAATACTTTGAGACAGTTGCGACGGCAACCGTATCAATGAGTGCGGAAGAAGCTCGTGATCTGGGTTTCCTGCCCGACCATGCGTGCATTGTAATGAACAGTGCCCGGCGCTTCCATGTGGCGAAACATGAAGTATTGAGACTTTCAAATCAAGGATATCGCCCACCTACACCTGCACAAGTTCGTGTGTTGGGGCGGCCTGGCGCAGCAGCGTTAAGTACGGCTGTTTATCAGCTACATCAAGGCAGATTTATCAGTGATTATGATCTGTACTTAGCCAAGAAATTGGCCTATATTTTTACCGGTGGGGATTTAAGTGGGGCGCAGGAAGTGTCCGAGTCATACTTACTGGACTTGGAGCGGGAAGTGTTTTTGGGCCTTTTGGGGCAACCCAAGACACAGGAGCGCATTGCTGGTCTGCTTAAGACCAATCGGCCTATTCGTAATTGAGCAATTCGAGAATGCAATCGTCAGCCGTTATCGTAACCAGTCTACGTACACCAGTCGGAAAGGCAAAGCGGGGAGCATTACGTTTTATGCGCCCTGAAGCCATGGGCGCTGAGGCGGTTCGGGCTGCCGTGGACCATACTCCTAATCTGCTTGCAGAAGACGTTGATGACGTACTTATCGGGTGTGCCTTTCCTGAGGGATCACAGGGCATGAACGTGGGGCGCATCATTGCGAACCGGGCAGGGCTACCCGATTCCGTGCCTGGGGCCACTATTAATCGTTTTTGTTCGTCGGGCCTGCAAACCATTGCCATGGCCAATCAGGCCATAGGGATGGGGCAGGCAGAGTGCATTGTAGCGGGCGGAGCGGAGAGTATGACGCTTGTGCCAATGAGCGGATATTACTTTCAGCCAGATCCCGGTATGGCTGAAAGCAGGCCCGAAGTTTACGTTTCGATGGGTAACACGGCAGAGAATCTGGCACAAAAGTACAGTATCTCGCGTGAGGATCAGGATCGCTTTGCACTGAGATCCCACGAGCGAGCGCTTGCAGCCCAATCTGGCAGATTTTTTGAGCAGGAAATCATCCCGCTGAAGGTGCAGCAGACTAGCTTCCAGAACGGGATTTCAAAAACGATCACCTACCAGTTTTCCTCAGACGAGGGACCGCGAGTAGATACTAGTATGGAAGTGCTCGGTCGTTTGCGACCGGTATTTCGGAATGGAGGCAGTGTTACGGCCGGTAATGCCTCTCAAATGTCTGATGGTGCAGCGGCAACCGTGGTTATGTCGGAAGCCATGGCAACTCGCTTGGGTGCTGAGCCACTGGCACGCATGGTTGGGTTTGCAGTGGCTGGCGTGCCCCCGGCCTTAATGGGTATTGGTCCTGTACCGGCCATCGAAAAGGTCCTCGCACAGACTGGTCTTAGCCGGGATCAGATTGGATTAATTGAGCTGAACGAAGCTTTTGCTGCGCAAGCGCTGGCGGTGATCAGAGAGGCGAGCCTTGACGAATCCATTACTAATGTGCAGGGAGGGGCAATTGCACTCGGTCATCCGCTGGGATGTACCGGAGCCAAGCTCACCGCCACTTTGCTGCATGCCATGAAGCGCCAGAACATTCGCTACGGATTGTGCACCATGTGTATCGGTGGCGGTATGGGCGCGGCAGCAATTTTCGAAAATCTGAGCTAAATCACCGATAATTGCAGGCTTTATAAGAACGGTCGTCACTCAAAACCAGTCCCCGCGGATCCAATTTCATCTCCAGGTCGTGGTGATCCAAGACTACTCGGTATTCTGTCCACCGTACCGTCTTATGTGGCAGTGTAGGTCTTTGACTTCAACGGCCAGTACAAGGCAGCTTAAAAGGTTGAACATCAGTCTTGATATTCTACCAAGACTGAACTCGAGATAGTGCCTGGCTTAAGCTAATCATCTGTTCTGCAGACTGCGTAGCTTTTGCGCCTGGAACTCCAGCCTTCTTGTTCTGTTGGTGGGTGTGTGTGTGTGGCTTATGTGATCACGATGTGGATTGGATGGCTGCCCTATGTAAAATTAGAAGATGAGACGGGTAGACTGAATCTGTACCCCGAAGGCCTCCAAAAACAGGCTCCCCACTCATAAAAGTGAAGAGCCATACTGCAATGATTATACTGTATTTAATTCATGGGATCGGACGGAGTTCTGGTGGATGGCGGAGGTGGAGCGCGAGTTACTGCGTGATCAAAGATCGCGCAGAGGCGATGTAGCGGATCGCAGATCAGCAGCATGCGCGGAACCGATGTGCGGAGTTGGAGTAAATGAGTGATGTAGAGAGTGAGAGAGTAATAAAAAACAGAACCTATTTTTTGCTCGTTTTCCGCAAATTTTTCCATCGTTCCGATGTTAAACCCTGCGAAGCGGAGGGCTGTCACGTTTCACCCATCGCCTCCTTAGCCGCGGCGGAACCATTGAACCTTGTCCAACACAGAAATGGAGAGACAAGACACACCGGAATTCACTAGAATCGTAGAGCTGCTTCAGGATACTGGATTGAAAGACCGCAAAGCAGTCGAACTTGCAGAACGCATGAGCAATATCGCTTCACAGAATACAATCGCCCAGTTTACATCCAAGCTGGAGACCGGCCTTGAAGGACTTCGTGCGGAGCTGAGGTCGCAGAGAGAGTCACAGGAGGCGAAGATGGATGCACAGAATTCAAAATACAATGTGCTCATCTGGATGATTGGATTTGCTACGGCCGTTATCTCCGCAGTCATCTTGTTCAGCAACAACGGCGGCTAATTTGCCGGAAATCACTCTGAGACGCTCATACGCGGCGCCAGACGCAATTACGCCCCTCTCAGGGAGCGCACGAGGAGAACGAGCTGCAAGAACTAGATTACCCTACCTTATTGCCATTGATCACCAGACCCTACCAGAGATGCCGGCACCCAATTTTAAGATGCTTATCAAGTTCCAGATTTCTGAATTGTCTGAGAATAACCCTCCCGCAGTAAAAACGCCCCGGGGAGCCAGGCGGGGGGAGCTGATCCTGGTCGCGCGAAACGCCGAGGGCCAAACGGACGCTTGGGCGGTACTAACAGTGCCCATCCTCTCCGGCGAGAACGAATGGGCCTAAACCCCTCTCTCTCATGAGCAGGTATGCCGGCATCTGGCAAAGCAGCTGCATGAGAATAACTGCAGTTTTACAGGAGAGGACTTCGTCGCCCGGTTTAACCAGGCATTGGAGACGATTTAGCGTTGTCTGCAGCACATTCAGCGCGTCTCTCGTCGCCGGCAGCGCACTTAGGTGCGACAAAACGTAATTTGAGCAAAATGAGACGCGGACATCATGCCTATGGAAGGGTCCGCGTCCGTGCCCACTCCTGCAGTACGGCTAAAACAAGCCGACGGAAAGTGATACCGTGCACCACGGCAACCTGCTTGAGCGCCAGGTGAATCTCCGGGGACAGATATACATTAAGGGCTTAGCCTCCCCACTATCTACTGCGGGGGGCGGAATTGCGGCCTGCACCGGGTCGCCACCGTGCTTCTGGGCCCACGCTTCCAGTACCGTGCGTGCGAGCTGTCGGAGGGAGATGTCTTTGGCAATCGCGGTCAACCTGAGCTTCTGATACAGGGGGAGGGGGAAATGGACCAGCGTGGATTTTGTGGCTACCCTTGCCGCGCCCTTCTGCGCAAGCGCTGCAGCTGCGGGATGTTCGACTCTCCGATGGGAGGCGGGTCGGAAACTCAGGGCGGGGGGGTAGGCATTTTCCTTATTTGAGTAAGGTGAGAATTTCGGCGACAAGCTGATCGGTCTCGCTGGCCGCCTTGCCATGCGGCTCATACTCCTGGACGGTCATGCCAAGCTGAGCCGCCCGTGCAAAAGCGACCCGATGCGTCATACGGCTCTCCAATAGGGGCACCCCCAGCTCTTTGGCCGCACCCCCGACCTCACGCGCGAGGGTGGATCCCCCGATCTGTTGTGTGACACACAACGCGTAGCGGAGTTCCCTGGTTCTGGCTTTCTGCTGTTGCCGCACGATATCCAGTACTTCATGGGTCGCGTACAGGTCCAACGCACTGGGGCAGACGGGAATGATGACGACATCCGCGACCTGTATGGCCGCCCCCAGGAGCTCTTCCAGCCTGGCAGAGCCGTTAATCACCACATGGTCGTAGGTGGTTTTCTCCTTCGAGACGGACTGGAGATTTTTTGGGCCAGTCATGCTGATGACCTGCGGAGCGGTGTCTCCCCGGTCTTCTCGGGCATACCCCCACCCGGTCGTCGATCCCTGGGGATCGGAGTCAACCAGGAGCACGTCAAGCCCGCGTGCGGCCAGGCCACCTGCCAAGTTAAATGACGTATGCGGTTTCTGGATGAATTGCAATTGAAGCTCTTCCCCGAGTGGAGGTGATGCTTGGCCCACCGTCCGGGTGCCATCGGAAGTTTTTGTTAGTCCCGGAAATGTAGTGCGTTTCCTGCCTGCGCCGAGGATCACATTCGGATCGTCTGCAGAAACATCGTGCAGCGCACGCGCGGAGATTTGTTCAACGATACTTCGATTTTTCGTCTATCGGTAACCTTACCAATGGTCAGAATACAAATCCTTGCGAACATCGAAGAAGGGATGCATAATCTCGCTAATCAAAGTCTGAATGCCGGAATCAGGGAAACAGCTAAACAGTATGCTGGTGTAACGTCTTCCGACAGCAACTAGTCACCCATGGAACAGTACGGATATGATCTTCTGACAGTTTGGCAAGGTATTGGTGTCAGCTTAATCGCGGGCTTGCTCTTGGCCTACTTCGGTGCACGTATCTGGATCTGGGCAGTTGCCATTCTTCTTCTTTTTTATGTCGCAGGATCCCCACTGTGGTTGATCATATTGGCGATAGTTTTTGCCGCAATCTCTGTCATACCGCCATGGCGCAGAACATTGTTTACGCGTCCGGTCATGCTGACCATAGACCGTATAGGATTATTGCCGGCTATTTCGGATACAGAGAGAGTAGCCCTGGAAGCGGGCAAGGTTTGGGTAGAGGGTGAATTATTCTCTGGGCGCCCAGACTGGGCACGTATTCGAGAGTCACCGTATCCTAATCTGAGTTCGGAGGAGCAGGAGTTCCTAGACGGCCCTGTTCAGGAATTGTGTGACCTAGTAGACGACTGGAAGGTGTGGACGGATCGGCAGTTTTCCGATGAAGCCTGGCAGTTGATGCGGCGCGAAAAGATCTTTGGTATGATCATTCCCACCAGGTATGGCGGCCTCGGATTTTCCGCGATGGCAAATAGTGCGGTCGTGGCTAAGCTGCAGTCGCATTGCAATCCGCTCTCAACAACGGTTATGGTGCCGAATTCTCTAGGACCTGCAGAACTGTTGATCCACTATGGAACGCAGGCGCAGCGTGAACACTACCTGGCGCATCTGGCCAACGGCACATTTCTTCCTGCTTTTGCACTCACTGAACCAGCTGCCGGCAGTGATGCGGGAGCGATACAAGCGGACGGGGTATTATTCAGGGATGAATCTGGAGACGTGAAAATTCGGCTTAACTGGCAAAAACGATACATCACACTGTCTGCTGTGGCAGAAATTCTGGGGATTGCATTCAAGCTCCGGGATCCAGAAAACATCCTCGGCCGTGGGGAAAACCTCGGTATAACATGTGCGCTGGTTCCTTCGGACACCCCGGGAATCAAACGAGGCCGAAGACACGATCCATTAGGGGTTCCGTTCGTGAATGCACCCTTTGAAGGTCATAATGTTGTCGTGCCTCTTGATGCAATTATTGGCGAAGAAGAGGGGGCAGGAGATGGGTGGAGAATGCTTATGGAGTGCCTGGCTGCCGGACGTGGGATATCGTTGCCTGCATCTTCTGTTGGAAGCGCAAAGACGATCTACCTAGCAGCATCTGCACATGCTGCGGTCAGACGCCAGTTCGGACTTCCTCTTGGGAAATTCGAGGGAATTGAAGAGCCCTTGGCGCGAATTGGTGGTTTTACCTACCTCATGGATGCGGCCCGCATATATACACTTGGAGCCATAGATAGCGGAGAGGCACCGGCCGTGGTCACAGCCATTCTCAAGTACCACCTGACTGAACTTGGGCGGAAAGTTATTAACGATGGAATGGATATCCTGGCGGGAAATGCGATCTCGTCCGGCCCACGCAATGTTCTAGCACACTTCTATTTCAGCAACCCAATCGCGATCACGGTTGAAGGTGCGAACATACTCACAAGATCACTGATCATCTTTGGTCAGGGAGCCTTGCGCTGTCATCCTTGGGCTTACAAGGAAGTTTCGGCATTGGCTGCAAAAGATGTTGATCTGTTCGATCGTGCGTTCATTGGCCATATTGGACATGTAGTACGCAATGCTGCACGATGTTTGCTGTTGGGGATTACCCGCGGTCATGCAGCTATGGTTCCTGGTCAAGGAATCGTGCGACAATACATTCGGCGGCTCACGTGGGCATCAACCGCGTTCGCGTTTCTGGCAGACTTGGCCATGGCTTCCCTGGGAAGTTCACTGAAACGAAAAGAGAAGATTACTGGTCGCCTTGCCGACATCTTTTCCTGGTTGTATATAGCCTCAGCCACAATTCGTCGGTTTGAAGCCGAGGGACAGCGCAAAGAAGATATCCCATACTTCCAGTGGTCCATGGAGTATGCACTCGGCGAAATTCAACGGGCATTTGAAGGTCTGTTTGCGAATATAACCGTGCCAGGTTTCACATGGTGGATGCGTGGACCGGCGTTACTGTGGTACAGACTGAACAGCTTCGGGCGGGGCCCATCAGATCGGGTGGGCCACAAGGTTGCTCAGCTTATGCAGGTGCCAGGCCCACAGCGCAACCGAATTGCAGCAGGTGTTTATTTGGGCGACGACAAAGCGCGCGGGCTGCGACGTCTGGAGCACGCACTGGATCTGGTGGCAGCCGTTCGGCCGATTGAAGCAAAAGTCTCAAAGGCCGTACGTACCGGTCAGTTGGCCCGCAAACCGAAGACTACTCGGTTTGAGAGAGCCCACGCGGCTGGAATCATCACCGACGAAGAAGCAGCAAAGATCCATGAGGCAGCGGCAGCCTCATGGGAAGCAATACAGGTTGACGATTTTGACGAGGCGTCATACCTGCGTCATCACGCATCAGCATAACAGAATATGAGAATGAGTCCATGACCGTAACATTACTGATTTTACTCCATGTTTTGACTGCCTCAGCTTGGTTTGGGCTAAGCATACGGTTGGGCAGTCAAGCCAAACTCGCTGCGACTGGGCAGGTAGCTGTTTCCGTCGACGGTCTGCGTACAGTCTCGCTAATGGGCATTATGCTCATAGCTACATTCGTGTTCTCAATGGTACTGCTTATGGTTGGAGGCGGATATCCTGGGCAAATTCAATACCACGCGGCCTCAGCTTTGATTGTTGTTCTGTTGGGGATACAGTTCGTGTTCCTGCGTCCGGCCTGGAGACGATTACACACCGCCGTCGAAACTGGGAGCAAAAACACGGAATCAGAAACAAATGGTAATGAGGCATCAACCCACGCCCGTAAGGTCTCCATGTATGCAGGCATCGGTCACCTGTTCTGGTTGATTCTATTGGTTCTCATGTTTTGGAACAGATTGATCACTTAGACATATACCTACGCTGTGCACGGGGTGTCCACCCTGCGGTGCATTTCGGTGCCCTCATGTATTACATCTAATTCAGCGTTGATGGCGACTAAGCGTATGAACGAGAGTTGGCAGCAGGTCTGCAGCCAGATAGAGTCCATTTGGAGCGAGGCGGATTTTAATGAGAGAGAGATGAAGAAGGCGCGCGGCAATATGCGCAAGATGGTCCAACTCATTCACGATAAAACCGGTGAGCCAAGGAGCGAGATCTTTCAAAAGATCAGCGCCATTATTTAAGCGCGTCGCAGTGGCAGAGCCCCCAGGTTCGCCGAAAATCTGCGATGGCTTGGTGCTTCCTTATTTTACTGCTCTCACAGATCCCTCCTACGGATTTGCAGGCGGCCCGTCAAGCGGTCGCTAGTCAGGAGTACGAGCGTGCGGTCCAATTACTAGACGAGTTTCTCGAATCAGACAGTAACCACATTGAAGGTCACTACCTTCGTGGGATCGCATTACGTGAACGCGGCCGGAGCCCCACACTCAAAAATCGACTGCAGCGTCTACTGGCACGCAGTGCGGCTGATTTTGAATTCGTGGTTGCGCAGGATTCTGCATATCAGGATGTTCTTTTTCAGTACGCGATCCTTAAACGGTATAAGGAAGACTTGGAGGGGGCAATCACCTTGGGAGAAGCCCAACTGAAGCACCAGCCAGATTTGGATTACGTACTGCCTCGTCTGTTGTCGTTTTACTGGCGCTATGTCGTGACGACTGCGCCCGAGAAGGCAAGATTGTGGTTACGGAGTCAATCAGGTCCTCTAGCTCCGCTTTTTGTCGGTCGTGCATACGAACGACAGGGCATGTACGATACGGCGGAAGCAATCTATACCGAAGACGAGGATACAGCGGAAACTCCTCTGCTTCTTGCGCAGGCACGATTGAGCTTTGCACGAATGCGTCCGGAGATTGGTACAGAAACCATCGAAGAAGCGATTTCCAGCATAGACGCAAAGGTAGATGCGCTGGTCTTCTTCGAAGAAATAAAAACTATAGCCAGTCCGGCAGAGGTAGCTGCCTTTGAGCGTATTGAAGAGCTTGAAGAGTACCGCAAGTTTTTCAGGGTGTTTTGGACCAGCCGGGATCCCATGCCGGCTGCCGCTTATAACGCACGTATGGCTGAACATTACCGTCGGCTGCGTATTGCTGAGCAGAGTTTTCTGTTCAATGGGTTCCGTTCGTGGTTCCGTAGTGCGTTCACACATGATGAGACCTATTTTCCGGTTACATACCAATTAAGCTCTGATTTCAATGATCGTGGTATCATATTCATGCGCCACGGAGAACCCGACGACTATACCGTAGGCGAAGCCAATTCCTGGCTATACAATGACTCGCTGCTAGTTTTCCACTTTGCTCCGACCTGTATGGGCCAGGTATGTGGAGTTACAGAGCATTTTGTGCCTTCGCCTGTTGGACCAACGTTCGAGCCGGCTCTTGTAGGGCTGGATGCACTGGATGCGGAACGGAAGAGTGCAGACTATCTCGTACATGGATTGAGCACAGACCGGCATCAATGGTCATCCGATATTCGGCACTGGGAGGTGCCATATGTCGTTGGCGCATTCCGTGGGCTTGACGGACGAACCTTAGTGGAGATTTACTACGAAGTTCCATTGCACGAAACTGCGCGTGTGCGCGGCCCCGACTCGGTTGTTGTAGAAACCGGTTTCGCGATTCATACCGACGACTGGGAACGCATCAATTACGCACGGAAACAGTCGCAATATGGCCGTGGAGAGAAGCCCTTTGTCGACCGATTCCAAGTAGACTTATCCACAGATCGGTTCAATTTTTCACTTCATGCCCGTGTGCTGGATGGCGTACATCTTCGTGCGTACAGATTTGACTATCTCGTGCCCAGATATACAGATTCTGGTTTGCAGCTGAGTGATATGCTTTTGGCAGACAGTATAGCTGTGCTTCCGGATGCGGTTGAGCGTGATGAGGTGATCCTACATGTGAATCCATCTGGACAATTCGAAAGATCTGTAGCTCCGTTCGTGTATTTCGAGATTTACAATTTGACACGGGAACCAGACGGGCAAACAAGATACCGCATTGCATACACACTCACACCTGCCGACGCAGGTCAGGAGGAGGCAATTACTTTGCAGACGAGCGAACAGCGAAGCACCGATACATCGCCCCTTTCGTATGTAGCCATTGATCTGGGGGAAGCTTCAGACGGAAGCTATACCATAGAGGTGGAAGTAGAGGACCTTGTAACTGGTATGGCAGTCAGAACCGGACGGGCGCTGCACCTGAAATAGCAAAACTATTTTTTCCGTGCAATCACGTATTGGCTGAGTGCATGCATCGCTTGGCGGGCGTCCGAATCCGGGAAGCTCTCCAATAGGGTTTGTGCCTTTTTAACATGGTATTCCATGCGCTCCTGCGCGTAGGCGAGTCCCCCTGTGGTCTCAACAAAATCGAGAACGATTTTTCGATTATGCTGGCTTTTTTTACCCCTGCGGATAATTTTCAGCATTCGCCGGCGTTCAGCCGGATTCGCGACTTTTAGGGCGTGTATCAGAGGGAGCGTAACCAGTTTCTTTTGCAGATCAGCTCCTACGGGCTTTCCGATTCCGCCAGCTCCAAAGTCAAATAGATCATCCCGTATCTGGAAAGCCAGCCCTAACTGTTCGCCGAACTCGCACATATACCGTACACTGGTTTCGTCAGTATTTGCACTCAGAGCACCACAGTGGGTACATGCGGCCAAAAGAGATGCTGTTTTGTCCGAAATGATCCGGTAGTATGAATCCTCATCAATATCCAGGTTTCGTGTTCGCTGCACCTGACGTAGCTCCCCTTCACTCATGCGCTGCACAGCATTGCTAAGAACACGAAGCATGTCAAAATCATCGTGTTCCAGAGCCAGTAATAGACCGCGGCTCAGAAAATAGTCGCCGAGGAGTACCGCTACTTTGTTGCCCCAGAGCGCATTGATTGAAAAGGATCCACGTCGCTTTTCAGACTCGTCCACGACATCATCATGCACAAGCGTAGCCGTATGGAGCAGTTCTACCAGTGCAGCAGCACGGTAACTACGTTCGCTGATGCCACCACAGGTTTTTGCCGCCAAAAGCACCAGCAGCGGTCGAACGCGCTTACCTTTTTGACGCAGGATGTACCGCAGAATCAGGTTCAGGAGCTTATGCTCCACGCGCACCGCGGCCCTGAAGTGATGATAAAACTCCTTAATGTCATCTTCCACAACCGACTGGATATCTCGCAGCGCGATCGCAGGTTCTGCCTGGTTTGCCACCATCCAGTCTGACCTGATTGCAAGACGGTCGTAAACGATAACTTATTCAATGGTGTTCAATTGTGGACCATTGGGGATGAGCTTTGTAGTACTCCCAGGCGTGTTCGGGGCACCGTCGCCTCTATCTCTTCCTTGTCTAACCCATGTCGTGGCCTCAAAAGCAGAGAGATCCGAGTTGTATCCCAAAGATGCCACCCATCAGATATCTTGTGAAGAATTCGATCCAGCCATTCATGGGCATCAGAATCGTTTGCTACGCATACGTAAATTTCTACGCGCATCCAAGTTATCTCCCCATGTTGCGTACGGAAGCACGTCGGATGGCCAATACCTCCTCATAGTCTTCACTGAAGACCCCGTCTGGCCAGCTACTCATTTCGCCACAATCGTTTATAGTAATTTTTTGCAACACAGACCCATGCTCTGGCTCGGTATTAATCCAATATACAGCTACATGATCGTGCGGTAGTCGCCCCTCTGCGATCCAGCGTCGCGCACGAAGCAAAATCATCTCCGAGTGCGTCTCAATGATCATGGGTCTGGCAGATCCTGACAGATTGCTTAGCAAAAGTTCCGCAACATGAGCATGGGCAGCTGGATGAAGCTCTGCTTCTGGATGTTCAATGATGTCAACACCCGGCCCTGCCTGTTTTGCAGTTAGCGCTGTCACTACGACGGGAAGAACCTGCGAAAGCCCTCCACCAGATTGGCCAAGAAGTACATCAGAGCCATGTGCCGGTGATCCCACTATTAGATCAAAGTATCTACCCTCGGTTCTAACGTTAAGACTCACTTCGAAAGCTTTGTGATACCACTCCCTAACGGAACCTCTCAGATCATCATCTGCAACTAAAATAATCGGTGCCGCTGCTCCCTTTGCTTCATGCACACTTGAGATTGGTTCTTCTATCGTGAAACGTGATGACGAAAAACTGCGTGGGCACTCCAAATAGCGAACACCATTGGCCCATTTTCTGATCTCTTCTGCTTGGGCATCAACCCAGTCTGGCAGCTGGTGGGGTTTCCGCGGCAACAAACCTAGCCAGTTGATCTGGTGCCTACTCGTCTCTCCTCCCGAGACAGATACTTCGTAAGGAGATTGTTGGTCGAGAACTTTTCTTCTTGCCTCAATCCGATCACTTCCGCTGCTAAAACTCCATTTGAGAATCTGGCGTTCGGATGGCTTGGACGGCCTTAACACATTCTGAACAGTCACCGATAGGGAAGATTCGCTGCCCTCATGCACAAGTACAGCAGACAGGGACAATCTACCATGTACAGAATGCCTGTTCACCAAATCCACGAAAGTTCTGCCATGGCGAACCCCACCCGAACTCATTAATAGTGGTTCGCGGATATCATCCCCTGAAGGAGCTAAGCTGCTTGCCAATAAATGGAACGCTTGGGCTAGTGCTGTTTTACCAGAATTGTTAGCCCCTACAAGGATGGTCAGAGGGGCAATTTCAACACTTGTATCCCCACGGTAACTCTTATATCGTTTAACACTTAAACTTCGAAGTTCCACGGCTTTGCACGCTGGCAGCTTGGGTCACCTTGGAGACGATATTTCGCCAATATCGTTCCGTATTCCCATTCTATTCGGCTCTCAAAGATCAGCCCTATCTGAGACCATAACAACATTCAGAGAATCTCTGATCAAGCATTGCTGGCCACCAAATCCACACAGATGAGAGTGTTTTGTAAGTATCCGTCCGAGAACACCAAGATAGCACCCACTTTTTCATTAGACCTATAAAGAGAAGCGAAACTTTGGGCATAGGATTATAGCGGATTGTGCCGAATTACTCCGTGATGTATCTTGGATCGGAATCACGCCCTATCTCGTGGATGGCACATATCACAACGAAGGGCGAAGGGTCGGAAAAAGATTGCTGCTTCCCTGAA
This sequence comes from Rhodothermaceae bacterium bin80, assembly GCA_002238805.1. GTDB lineage: Bacteria > Bacteroidota > Rhodothermia > Rhodothermales > Bin80 > Bin80. The sequence goes on from MPNB01000005.1 coordinate 16,938, forward strand.
CATTTCTCAGTACGAAGTATACGACAATAATAATACCCTTACGCTGCAACAGTGGAAAAATCAGTTCAAATATCCATCAGTCCAAAAAAATCAGGACTTGGAATGCTGACAATTCAAGATGCCATGGAGCAAGTACGGGATTTCTTTGATTTGCTATCTGATGAAAATAATCAGCATGTAAAGTGGATACTAGAACATGCCCAATTCAATTCGCCTCTCGTAATTACAGCAAAGCCAATTGATACCCAAACCAATGAGTCGGCCTATGAGGCTATCAACTCCACTGTTAGGGATATCGTTTCGGCGATTACGAATCTTTCTTCCCCGCAACCTCATCCAGTCAATCTCTCCGGCCGGAAGCTTAAGAAGATTACACAGCTATTACAAAGAAACACTAACGGGATAGAGCGAACCGAGTGTGATTTTGGAAATGGGATTGAGCAAGTGGTTATTGATCAAGATTTTGCCGAGGTAGGCCTTAAACTGTTGACTCAAAAAAGTGATTTGGGTGACCTACTTGCGACTTTTCCAGTACAGGGATATGGCTCAATCGCTGGATCTCTCGTTCAGTTGGGTACGCACTACAACAAGCCCGCGATTCAAGTTGAGGAGTTTAATACTGGAAACAAAATATGGTGCCAAGTAGATCAGCTTACGCTAACAAAGTTGAACGAAAAATTACGTGTCAAAGACTTTTGGGAACATCGAGAGGTCCGTGTACAGGGCATGTTAGATTTCGATGGTATCGGAAAACTTACTCGTATAATTGATGGTACGGTTTCTTACTTGAATCGTAGGCAAGTGCCTCTTGATGAGTTGCATGACCCTGGCTTTTCTGAAGGACATTCATCTGAAGAATACTTAGAACGGTTGAGGGAAGATTAGGTGGAGCGCTTACGTAAATACTATTGGGATGCTTGCGTATGGATTGATCTGATTACCCAATCTGACGAGGACAGATTTAAGAGATGCCTCCATGTACTTTCAGAAGTTGAGAAGCATAAAGCCGAGTTGTGGACATCGGCATTTACCTTAGCCGAAGTCTATAAACGCAAATGTGACGGTGACACTGCATCAATGCCCGAAGACCAAGATGATACGTTTGAATCATACTTTGAATCAGGCTTGGTTAAACCTATTCTTGTAGACGTGCAGGTAGCAAAAGTATCAAGACGACTTTGTAGAAAATATCCTGGATTACGAAAACCGCAAGATGCAATTCATGTAGCGTCTTGCGTTATTGGAAACATTGATGAATTAGGGAACTATATACTTAATTGTACCAATACAGAACGTTTTCCCGATATTGTTTGCAGTATAAGCTACGATTGGCTCTTTTTGATCAATCGAATTTTGGGGAGGTTCCCTGGATATCAAACAGATCCTTTGGGTTCGGGAGTTGGGGTGGCTCGCAGATGCTAAGCCTTTTTCCGTTGAAGCATATCAAATGATCGTCGAAACGTGTTAAATGGTTTGAGTCAAATGTGTGTAGTACATCCACGTCATAAACCAAGCACGAGGCGACATGCACTGCATCTTGGGGCTTCTTCAATTTGGGATACTCCCTGAGCAGTCGCCGTGCTACCATACCCACGTTTTGAGTTACCTGAAGCACCTCGACATTATTTCTTAAGTAATCTTCAAAGTCTTGGTCTTTGTTCTCTGGAAGCTGTACTCTGTCCCCATGGCATTTCACTTTATAAACCTCTGCCAGCGTGAACGCAGAAGTGTAAAGTTCTGCGTTCTTGTTGCCAACAAGATTTATTACATGTAAGCAGCGATCCACTCTGTCTTGATTCTCTCTATTAATGAGATCAATCCAAAGGCACGCATCCCAATAGTACTTAATAGGCTGATCCGCCATAATCACCCTCACGGAGTTTGTCTAAGTACTCTCTGGCGGATAAGCCTCCTGTAAAGTCTGGGTCAAAAAGATCTTCAAGAGAAACGTCACTTTCTTCGACTATTTCCACATAACCATCTATCACCTTCTCCAAATTCCCGTCTTTCTTATAGAATATCTTGCCCTGAACACTTACGCGCTTTTCGCTCCATACGACACAGGCACTCATTTTTTCCCATTTCTGCAATTCTGCGGCAGCCAATTGGCACCAAATAGACCTTTTAAGATTGCTAGCCCAAATTTTCACTGACGGCCGATTATCGTGCGTGCCTATGTTCATGAGCGTACCCTCAACAGATCCCAATTCTGTCCGTTTTCGGTTTTCATACATGCAGCTGTAAATAGGGTCGGGTGGCAACGCCAGTATGCGCAGACTACTTTTTGCGCTTTCGGGCTTGATCTCTAGGGACTGTCCAATGTGCGGTAGTCCGCAAGTCGTGCTGGCAATGCCATTCAGGTTTCTTTCTAGCATTCTCTTGGTCGCGTCACGGACGACTTTGGGTGTATCTGGATTCCATGTTTGCCCAGACGAAATGTCGCGGTAAAGGGTGTGGAAGGCACGGGCATTCGGCTCCACGATATCATAATCAATGTCTAACGTTGTTGCGTTATGAGGCACGCACTCCATGGTTAACGGATTCTGCCTAGCGACTGTCTTAATGTTAAACAAGACCTTCTTGTTGTTTCCCCCCTTGAGTATTTTGAAGAAATCCGCTGCTTGGTCAAGTGCATCGTGAACATCAAGTACGCCTTTCCGGCCTGTAGACGCCTCAACCGAAATTCTAAAAGGTTCGTTCATTAAGTCACCTGTTCGTTGCTCTGGCAAGTATACGTATTCTGTTATTCTATGATGCAAATAGTCCACCTGAAGATACAACACCTAGGACAATTCCCTAAGGTTTGATTCCTACGAGCACCAGTGGTACAGCTGGCACTCCTCAACCTTGACGAATAACATTCAGTAGGTCACGCTCATAGTAGGGAATACCGCTTGACATTTCCTTCTCCAGAGACTTCATCATCTTCTTCGATCAAACACTTCTGTTCAATTACCTGCATAATCGCTCTTGTCTCTCCCTTTAATCGAGCGATGTCTTCACCCTTGTGCTTCCACACTTTAACCCCTGCACCTGCTGTATACAGCTTACGAGCAGTCTTCTGTCTTTCTTCTGCTACTTGGAGTTCGAGTGCAGTGATCTTGTACTCCACTTCTAACTCATCAACGGAAACGCCTTAAAGATTTCGAAACCACCCGTCCCCCCAGCTGAGACACTACGGGAATTACCATTCGATGGTAATTGTCTGTGATTCTGAGCTCCTTTGAAGAATACTTCTACGAAAAATGCTGTACTTGTCTTGGTTGAATAAACGGATTGTTGTTAAATAGAGCCGAAGTGCGACTAATCACCATGGTGAACCTGAAGGCAAACGAACTATTATTCCCCCTCCCCCCCCCCCCCCAAAATTTTCACCCCAATACTATCTGGACAGGGTATAACCTTTATGTAATGCGTGGCATGAACAGTGCCCCCGTCGATCTAATCTATCTTTATCCCCATTCAATAGCAAAGCCAACCACGCCGCTCCTATTTGTAGTAAAGCTACGGGGGCAACTCTTAAAGATACTTGGACATTATCAGACATAGATACTGAATGGCATGATGTGATCGAAAAGCCTTATCCAGCCTCTGACTTGTGATCATGGCGGCCATGACGGATAGCGATGAGTCCTATCTCTCCTACATGGCAATCCGGTTGCCGGAAATGAAGCGCTTAATGAAGGAATTTGCTTCCATTTGTCTCCACTGTGATCCCACCTTAAGCCATTATTTGAAGCTGGCCATGGATGTCATATTTGGTTGAACAAGTTTTCAATATGAAATTCTCTGGCATTATGGGCGCGGAATACTCACCTCTTAAGAATCTGGCGTCCGATGACTAGGACTGCCTTAGCACATTCTGAATAATTCCCGAAAGCTTGTTCATGCGTTCATGGGCGTACTAGACAGTGACGTTACGACTTACAGACTCACAAAAATCAGCCAAAGCCATAGCTACTGCGTCGCAGCAGGAGCAGGAAGAACGGTACACCGCAGAGGGCGGTTACAATGCCAACCGGCAGCTGTGCTCCTGGCAGGAGGGCTCTCGCTACAAGATCCGCCCATAAAAGGAATACCGCGCCAGCGATAAAGCTTGCTGGCAGCACGCGTCGATGAGTTACGCCGACTATGGAACGCACGGCGTGGGGAACGATCAGACCAACGAATCCAATCGCTCCGCTTGCAGCAACGATAGATCCGGTAACCAGTGAAGCCAGGACAATCAGGATTCGCTTTATAGATTCAACCGGGACTCCCAGTGAGTGAGCAGATTCATCACCGGTTAGCATCCCATCCAAAGGGCGTGCCAACACAATTAACGAGACAAAACCTATCAACACGGCTATTGAAGGCCAGATCAGTGCACTCCAGGTTGCCAGATGGAGTGACCCCAGCAGCCAAAAAAGCACTGACCTTAGTTTATCGGGCTCCGGCGACGATAGGGTAATAAAGGAAGAAAGGGCACCCATGAGTGATGCAACAGCGACCCCGGCCAGGAGCAGACGTGTAACCGATAAATGCCCCCGACCACCTGCAACACTGTACACGATGAGAATTGCACACAAGCCTCCTGCAAACGCTGCCACCGGCATAGAAACCGCCTTAGAGATCAAGGGGGGTAGGAAACCCAGGTAAAACAGTGATGCGCCTGCTGTCGCCCCGCTAGAAATCCCCAGGATATACGGTTCTGCCAAAGGATTACGTACAAGCGTTTGCATCGCTGTACCGATAATCCCTAACCCTCCCCCGACAATAAGGGCAAGCAAGGCACGAGGGAGGCGAAGCTGCCACACGATGCGATCTGCAATGGGATCTGGAGCAATGCCGTATCCGAACGTAATATGATGCCACAGCACAGACAGTGCTTCGGAAAATGATACCTCATCTCCCGCGCTCACGGAGATGATTACACTAAAAAATGCCAATACCAGTAACCCAATTATCCAGCGATTCATGGATTAATCACCGCGTCAGGATGCAAAACTTGTGCAAGAGTCCATGCCCCGGACACAAGACGCGGTCCAGGCCGTAAATAGAGATCGGGGTACAGTCCATAGATTCGGCCGGATACTACCGCGGGTACAATATCCCAGGTTGAGTGATGAGAAATAAGTTTCGTGACATCGTACTGTGGGCCGAATGAGCCCACAATTACGTCAGGCCCTGAGCTTAACACGAATTCGTCAGTGAGTACAGGGGCACGTGTTGTCAATGTTTGTGTGATGCTGTAACCACCGGCTAAATCAATCATATCGTGAATGTAACTTCCTTGCCCAAAAGCATAGAGTGTTACGTCATTGATCAAGAACAGTGTACGCGGTCGCTCAGATAAGTCGGCAGTGAGCACCGCCAGTTGCGCGAGCGAGTCTTCGAGTTCAATTGCCCGGCGTGTCGCTGCCTCTGAGGTGCCGAGTAGGTCCCCCAGGGTTCGAATCGCCCGGGGTACATCCGGGAGCGTATTCACCGCAACGAAATACACCGGAATGCCTATCGATGAGAAGATGTCAGCCTCCTTCGGGCTGTTTACTTGCTCACTTGCAAGTACTAGTTCTGGGTCAAGAGCGACAATAGCTTCAAAATCTGTTGGAATCATGCCATATTTTGGCAATGAATCAACGGCTGGAGGATAGTCATCGAATGTTGTTACCCCCACTATTTTTGATCCAGCCCCTGCAGCAAATGCAAGCTCCGTCACACTTGGGGCAAGCGTAGCGATCCTCTCTATTGTGGGAGGCAATACCACAGTACGCCCCAAATCATCCTCGACAGTCCGTCCCTCAGGAAAATTGGATGAACAGCCGATTAAGAGTAGGCAAAGCAGGCAGACTTGACGCATGGATTGGGATGGAGGATGTGGCACTGGTGAATAGGTCACAAGTTACACTAAGTTCTCTTGTTGCTCTATCAAGTGAATCGCGCAGATGCCAAAAACGTTGCCTCAGAGAGCTTGAAATGAACTCAAGCCAGTTGGCTCAAATGATTGACCATACCAGGCTTGCTCCTGATACTACGGTGCAGGACGTGCACATTCTATGTGAAGAGGCTGTCCAACACGGGTTTGCAAGCGTGTGTATTCCTCCATGTTATGTGGAGGAAGCTGCCCGAATGCTCGCGGAAGAATTACCTTTGGTATGCACCGTAGTAGGTTTCCCGCTGGGGGGGAGCCGAAGTAGCGTTAAGGCTATGGAGGCGACGATGGCTGTTGAAGACGGCGCAACGGAAATTGACATGGTCATGGCTATCGGATTATTCAAGAGTGGGGCATACAAGTCGGTAACAAAAGACATTCAGACGGTAGTCCAAGCTTGCGAGAACGGGGCTCTGGTAAAAGTGATCCTTGAGTGCGTGCTGCTCACAGAACAGGAGAAACGCATAGCGTGCTTGCTGGCGCGTGATGCAGGAGCCGCCTACGTAAAGACCTCCACGGGATTCGCAAGTGGGGGAGCTACGGAAGCGGATGTGTCCCTCATGCGTAACACTGTTGGACGCGATCTTGGCATCAAGGCAGCGGGCGGGATACGCACCGGGACTTCTGCACTCGCAATGGTGCGTGCGGGTGCTGACAGGATTGGGGCCAGCGCTTCGCTGGCAATTATTCAAGAAATGGATTGAATGGTCAGGACGGCTAATACTTTAACCTTTATTTTTCTATTGTTTTTTGCAGTTGCTTGTTCGGGCCCGGCAACAAGGCCGCTTACGAACGTTTCATCTGTAGAGGAGGATGTCTCAATTGATTGGTCTGAGCATGAGGATTTCGATCTGGAAGCCTATCGGGAGCCCCCCGTTGCCTCTTCGGTAGGGGTGGTGCACGATGTGCCCGAACTGCTGCTTTCCAGCAACAATGTAGTGCGCTATTCCCGTGAAGAACAAGCGGGTTTTCGAATTCAGATTGTATCTACGCTCAGTAAACAGGAAGCAGATCAGGCGGTCGAAGATGCTCTTGCATGGTGGAGAGATTTTGAACAGGATGATTCACTCCGTGACCTATACCCACGATCCGAGCCTGAACCACCAGTATATCAGGACTTTCGTGCACCCTACTATCGCGTTCGGATAGGTAATTTTATTCGTCGTGCCGACGCTGAGCTCCTTCTTGAAGTAGTCGAGAAAAGCTATGCTAGTTCATTCATAGCGCCCGACCAGGTGATTGTCGAATAGAGGGCTACCGAAGGGCCGACTCGAGCTCTGTTGCCGCGTCCGTCCGCGCGTCTCTATACTTAACGATAACCGGCACATACGTGGCTATCCCGTGCTCTCGTGCGAAAAACCCGGGCTTATCGCGACTTCCCGGCACAACAACGGCCCCCGGAGGAACCTCTCCAGTTTCGATTACACGTTCGTGAACCAAATCGTACAATCTCGTAGCGTTTGTCAAAATTACGCCCGGAGCCAACACTGCACCCTTGCGAATTACGCAGCCTTCGTAGATGCCGCAACCTCCGCCGATGAAGCTGTCATCTTCTACAATGACAGGTAGTGCGCCCGGGGGTTCCAGGACTCCGCCAACCTGTACGGCAGCGGAGAGATGAACCCGTTTTCCGATCTGGGCGCAACTGCCCACAAGAGCATGCGAATCGACCATGGTTCCTTCATCTACGTATGCTCCGGTATTGATGTACATTGGGGGCATACAAATAACGCCAGGACCGACGTATGCTCCGGTCCGAATGGATGACCCACCCGGTACGAGCCGGACTTGATCGTTCACCCCAAGGGGTTTCAGAGGAAAGGTGTGTTTATCAAAGAAGGAAGCCGGTGCAGCAGTGAGCTCTTCGAGTTTACCTGTACGGAATCCATACAACAGCCCTTTCTTTACCCAGGCATGGGCTTCCCAGTTGCCGTCTGCATTTTGGGAAGCAGCGCGTATCATTCCGGTGTTCAGACCTTCTATAAGGTAGTCGAAGCCAAGCGCCTGCAGATCAGGGTCATTAGACGCAAGGTGCTGTCGAATACTTGACCGGGAGGGAATCATTCAAGTATTGCGGCTGTGTGCGGCACAGGCAGCTCCGATGATACCCGCCTCATTCTGGAAATGTGCTGGGGCAAGGCGTGCTCTTGTTCCGAGTAAATGAAAGTAATTTCTTACACGCTTTGGCCTGCTAACACCACCTCCAAGAATGATCAGTTCAGGGTCAAGCAGGAACTCGACGTAACTCAGGTACTCCTGCAGGCGTTTGGCCCAGTCCCCCCAGGATAGATTCTCGCGTTTTCGTACACTATTGGCGGCCCAGGCCTCCGCAATCGTGTCGTGCATACGCAAATGACCAAGCTCGAGATTAGGTACAAGAGTGGATCCCACGAACAGGCTTGAGCCAATACCTGTACCAAGTGTTAGTACAAGTGTTTTGCCTGGGACATCCTTGCCTGCACCGTAATGAATCTCGGCATAACCGGCAGCATCGGCATCATTGAGTGTAACAACATCAGAATCAGTGGTGCGTGAAAATAACGCCTCTATGTTCGTACCAATCCAGGAGGGATCAATGTTGGCTGCTGTGCGGGCGATACCGTTATGAACGCGTACGGGCATTGCTATTCCGATCCTTCCGCGCCAAGAAAAATGATGAACAATAGCACGTACAGTTTGCGCAACCTCTTCCGGGTGTGCGCCCTTTGGTGTGGGAAGGCGAAAACGTTCGGAAGTCAGTTGTCCAGATGCTATATCGACCGGAGCTCCTTTGATTCCAGTTCCACCTATGTCTATTCCGAGAACTTCCAACTCAAATACAAATAAGCGTAGCAGAAACAGAAAGATAGTACGTAACTTAGCATTATTGGCGTTATGTGCGCCATGTCGAACATTTATAAGAGAAAAATATTGGAAATTATATTGATGACCAGACTCTTACTTGCCATTCTCCTTGCAGGTTTTCTTTCCATAGGTGCCTGTCAGTGTTCCGAAAAGCCGGAGCAACCTCCGATTGCAGCTCTGCCGTAAAGGGGTGGGTATGCGGATTCCAAAAAACGTTATAGAGCAGGTGCGTGATGCCTCAGACATTCTGAGCATTGCACAGGATTACGTACGGCTGAAGAAGGCTGGGCGCAATTATTTAGGGTTATGCCCATTCCACAGCGAGAAAACGGCGTCCTTTAATGTGAGTCCAGCAAAAGGATTCTTCAAGTGCTTTGGATGTGGCAAAGGCGGAGACACGATCACCTTCGTGATGGAGATCGAACGACTAGAATTCTTAGATGCAATTCGATGGTTGGCGGATCGTGCAGGAATAGAAATTCCAAAGACGAAGGAGGAAGGAAAAGCCTACGACAAACGGGAATCTGTGTATGCGGCTCTTCGCTTTGCATCCGAGTACTATGTTCGGAAGCTCAAGGAACCAAATTCCGGCGCGCGAGCACGCGAATATCTACATGGACGTTCATTAACCGAGAAAACGATAACGCGGTTCAGTCTGGGCTATGCTCCTGATTCATGGGATAGCTTAATAAAGGCGGCAGCAGATGTGCACATCAAGCCCGAAACTCTGGAAAAGGCCGGATTGATAATTAAGCGGGATGATGGCAGTTACTATGATCGATTTCGGGGACGAATTATGTTTCCTATTCGGTCACATGTGGGAAAAATTATTGGTTTCGGAGGACGGATCCTTGTGGACCACCCAAAAGCACCAAAGTACCTCAACTCATCTGAAACGGACGTCTATCATAAAAGCAATATCCTCTACGGTCTGTATCAGTCCAAACGGATGGCGCGCCAGGAGGAGAGTATTCTTCTGGTGGAAGGATACACGGATGTTCTGGCACTTGACCAGGCAGGTGTTGGATCAGCGGCATGCTGCGGGACTGCACTTACTCTTCAACAGGTTACACTATTGGGACGATATGTGAAGGAGATCCGATTACTCTACGATGCAGATCGTGCAGGTATGGAAGCGACCGAGCGCGCAATTGACGTTGTTCTTGCGGGGGGGGTAGCTGCAAGCGTTGTATCGCTGCCGGAGGGGGAGGACCCGGACTCATTTGTGCGTGAAAAAGGTGCCGATGCGTTTAAGCTGCACCTTAAAACGGCTACCAAAGATTGGATTGATGCTTTTTTCGCTGCGTCTCTTTCAGACGACGGATTTGGCACGCTCCACAAGAAACGGCAGGCGATCTCTGGAGTAGCCAAACGCATTGCTTATACGAAGGATGATATTCTTCGGAAAATGTACGTACAGAAGGCTAGTCAGCTGTTCGCGATCCCTGAGGGCGACATGGCTCATGAAATTACACGATACGCCAGGAGCAACCAGCCACAACAACAACCCACGCAGACTCCACCGGAAAGCAGTACCAGCGCCGAGCCTGTTAATTTTGATGCGATTTCCGAACCAGAAAAAATGCTTTTACAGTTGATGCTGGAAGAAGGTGGGCCAATGATAGAGTATATCCTCGGAAACATGGGGTATGATGAGTTTCAGGAAGGACCATCCCGCAAGCTTGTAGACGCATTAATTAAGGGCTACGAGACACATGGAGACGGTATACTGTCTGCGATTCAATCTAAGGGAATTAATGCTGATGAGATCACCCAACAACTGGTTGCGCATGTTCTGGTGCCGCGGCATGAAATTTCCGAAGGATGGGAGGCTAAGAAAATTAATGTCCCTCGACTGAACGAAAACTCGAAACGCATTGCTCAGGATTGTATGATGCGCGTTAAGGGGAAGGTTGTCGAAAGGGATCTGCAACGCGTAAAACATGAGATGATGAATGCCCCTGAGGGTAGCGAAGAGCAGAGTAGACTGCAGAAGGAGTATCTAGGCCAGAAACAATATCTGCTCAAAATTAATAACAGGACACTCTTTGACGACTGAGTTTATGTACGTTGTCGTTTTGGTGAGGGGTAGTAGACCTGTTTTCCGGTGTGAGTTGGCTGAGTTTCTGCGAAATTTTTCGACACTCCGGGCTTGTTGGGTGGTGGCTTGTACTTGGACACTTGTCCCACGCTGCCGGCTTGGTAACCTTCTCTATGTACGGGTCCCGGCTGCCGCCCTGATGGATCACACGTTTGCCAATGCTCGCCCAGTAGGAATTATGAGGACCTCTTCTATTGCCTTCAATTCGGAAAGAAGCCTGTCAAGATGCGCAGCGGAAAGAGGCCCCCAGCCCTCTTCATCCAAACCGTGAGCGTTGAAGATCAGCCATCCGCCGGACGAGGCCAGAAAACGATTAACCTCTTCCGTAAGAAATGTGTCAATATTCCCGGGACCGTGGCTGCTGCAAATCAGCTTCTTCTGCCCGGCGTGTGGCAGCGCATTAATCTGCGCATAACCCGTTCGAAAAGCCTTCACTTGATCGGCTAGCCATTCCTCTATGGCAGGACTTGAAGCGTTGTAGGGAAAGTTGAAAATGGCTTGCTTGGGTTCGAATCCATTCAGTGCTTCGCTGAAGTAATCCAGGCCGCGCATGATCAAGTCCTTTGCGTCCTGCAGCGGCACCTCGGTCAAATTCTGGTGCTTATACCCATGAGGCATGACTTCATGGCCACGCGCAACCAATTCGTTCCACAGCCCAAAGTCACCTACTGGAAAATGGTGATAGTCGTTGGGCAGAACGAAATCATCATGGTGGGCCGTGGCAATAATGTTGATGCAGGCCGACAACCCGTGCTTCTCAAAGATCTTCGCCGTTTCTAAGCTCGATTTACGGAATCCATCATCGAAGCTGAGCGTGATTACGTGTGTCTTCTGCCGCTTGGTCGCTGCTACAAGTGCAGACAATCCCACACCCTTCAAAAAGCTCCGGCGGGTGATGGGATCCAAACGCATGGCTACTTCACGGTTCGTTTTCGAGACTCCATCAATCGTTTCAGTCGAGCCAAAGTGTCTGCATAGATGGGATCATCGACCAGATTGTTGATCTCCATCGGGTCCACTTCGTAATCGTAAAGTTCGGCACCTGCATTTCCACCATTCCATTCGGTGTACCGGAATCGTTCAGTGCGAATCGAATATCCCATCACGCTCCGATCGCTTATTTCAGGATGCATCCATGCGGCCCTGCTCCAGCCAACCGTAAAAGCAGTAGCTCTGCCCAGGCGGTCCGTGTCCTCCAGGATGGATCGCAGGCTTGATCCCTTGAGGTGCTCAGGTGCCGGCAGGCCTGCCATATCCACCAGTGTGGGATACAAATCCACTAACTCTACTAGTGCCTCTGTGCCAGAGCCTTTCTGCAGCCCCTCCGGCGCAGCGACAATGAGCGGGACTCGAACGGATCCCTCGAACAAATCGCCCTTCTGCCAGAGTCCGTGATGCCCCAAATGATATCCGTGATCGGAGACGAACACAACAATGGTATTGTCGTCCAGATCCAGTCGCTCCAGCGCATCTAGGAGGCGACCCACCTGCGCATCCATAAACGATACTGAAGCATAGTAGGCCTGAATGATTTCGCGACGCTTTTCCATGGTCAGTTCGCGCTGCCTCGGTCGATCGGCCAGAGCCGCAATTGGGATATCAACTCGATCACCTGGCTGCTCGAGAACGGGATCGATCTGATCCAGCGGATACAATTCAAAGTAGGGGACCGGAGCCACAAACGGCGTGTGCGGGCGATAGAATCCGATCGCGAGGAACAGGGGCGTGCCCGTCCGAGATGGGTGTTGCTCTTCCATGATCCGAATAGCTGCAGCCGCGCCTAACTCATCCGTATGGAATCCATCTTCCGGATCCACGCTCAGCCAGCTTAGCGTTCCGCCATACTGATTTGGAACGAGAGTATGTATGCGGTCGTGAACCTCGCGATCGATTCCGCGCGGATTCACGGTTTCGGACCACGACGCGGGATCATCCATACCGTCCGAGCCGATTTGCCTTGGAACGCCATAGTGGAAGAGCTTTCCTACGCGGGCTGTATGGTACCCGTGCTCCCTAAACCATTGGGGAAGTGTAGGAATATCCGGAATGTGTTGACGGAAGCTGTCCCGATTGGTCAGTACGCCGGTTTGTTCCGGGTAGAGTCCGGTTAGAAAGCTGGATCGACTAGGGTTGCAGACCGGATACTGACAGTATGCACGATCGAATCTCACGCCGCGAGCAGCTAAGCGGTCGATATACGGGCTGCTTACCAGATCGTGGTCGTATGTACCGAGGTCCGTGTTTAGGTCGTCAACGGCAATGAAAAGGACATTTGGCGGATCCGATTCTTGTGTACACGACGCAGCAAACAGCCCGAAGACAAGCATGATCGTCGGAAAAACCAAGTCGGACACGCAGCAATAGCGATGTCGTGTCTTGCGACTCATCTCCGCGACTGGAATTTGGTCTTGTTCGCGCGATTAGGTCGGCGGTTAGCGGACCGTGCGTAAAATCTGCGAAGCATATCTCCAACTGGAACGAAATAAAGATATAGGCTCTTCCCCAAATATAGTGGAAGAGCCATAAGATTGAGCAACTAGGAAGTATTGGTCCAGTCAGTCGCTATGAGTAAATTCAAGATCGCGAAACACCAGCTGTACTGGGAATTGCAGTCTTTGTTACTGCTCTAATTCCGGGTTCTTTCAGAATGCGGGCTCCTTAATCAAACGATCAGCGTATGATTTTGTAGTGCACAGTCCACACCAAGGTCAATAATAGCGTTCCAAGCGTTCCCGACTCTCGGGGCTATATTGCTTACGTATCCAGTACGTTTTCGCATCGGGATCAAGTTTGCGGCGTAGCGGATCTCTGCCGAAAAGCCGCATGAACAAGCCAGTAGGAATAAACAGCAGCACGAAGATCAGGGTTAGCAGGACACGGGTCATTATGAACCCAAGAAGCACCGCCAGTGCCATCCATGGTTTATACAATAGCCTCAGAATTGCTGGGGCTACAAGTCCGGCTATTAAGAACGATACCCCAATACTAGATACCACAATTACTCCCGGAGCAGTGCGCCAGTAAAGCACGCCTGCAATGACGAGAAGCGCGATCCCCAGTGTGATGCCAAAGGAGCGCAGTTGACGCCGGTCTGGACTAAGTGAGTGCAGCTCTTCGCGCAGCATCCCGATACTCTGTGGCCTGTCGTGTGAGATTGCGAAATAAAGATCTTAGCCTCATCCGCTCTGGATGAAACTGTACGCCAATATGAATGCCATCCGTACGTTCTATTGCTTCGATGATACCATCAGTGCTTCTGGCGCTCACGATGTAGTTGATTCCCGCGTCAAGCACGGCCTGGAAATGCCGCGAGTTCACTGTGCTGAGGTCAGATTCCCAAATGCGCGCCAAGTGGCTTCCCGGTACTACAGCTACAGGGTGGCTCTGTGCTCCACGTTTCTCGCTATGCACAGAGGCGCCGTCTACTTGCTTTTCTACGTCAGCATACAACGATCCACCGGCCCGGACGCAAAGCAATTGCATTCCGTAACAAATACCGAGAATCGGCAGATTTCGTTCGACCGCAGTATTCAGTATCAGGTTGTCTGATTCCCATCGTCCTGGATTCACGGCTTGCAGCTGAGCGGGCAGGCTCCCCACTGTCCTTGCGGTAATGCCCGGTCCTCCTGGAATGATCAGCCCATGAATTTGATCGCACAACTGTGCCGCCTCTTCAATAGTACTGACAAGCGGCATAAGCACCGATTGTCCGCCGGCATCTTTGACCGCACTCACATAAGCGTGATCAAGCCGGTACTTCCCATCCTCAAAGGAGGTTGTTATGCCTATTAGTGGTCTCACGGGCATTTGATACCACGTAGAGTAATGCGGTTGGAGTGATGCCTGTTGCCTCCTTTGCGCAGGGCAACAAGCATGTGGCCTTCAGATTTGTACGTACTGCTTACATGCAGAGACAACTGTCCGCTGTCGATCAATTCGGTCAATGCAGACTTGACCGTGTGTCTATTGGAGCCTGTTGTAGACTTTCCGTGAATAATTCGCACCGAATCTCTGCCACGACGGGCAGACTTAGTAATCAGTGCACGACTCAAACGCAATGCCTCATCAACAGAACATCCGTGCAAATCCAGCTCCGGGCGAACATTGTCGTCCGTAAGGCGCGCTTTCATGAGTCGGAAGGGTTGAAATATTCTTGGATCCAAGCCTGAATCTGGTCCCGTACACGCCTGAAGGCCGTACTTTTTGCTTGATCGGAACCAGTGGTTGCACGTGGGTCCTCGAAGCGTTGGTGTATGTTATTCTTGGCTGGAACATAAGGACAGTGCTCATGTGCAGAATCACAGACGGTCACGACAGTATCCAGATTTACTGATAAAAATTCGTCAACCCCCTTGGAAGTATGATGACTGATGTTAATGCCGATTTCTTCCATGGCACTGACTGCAAATGGGCTCACGCCACTGGGTTCGGTTCCTGCACTGTGAACCTCGTAATAGTCTCCAAAAATGTGTCTCAACAGCCCCTCGGCCATTTGTGAGCGGGAGGAATTGTGAGTACAGACAAACAACACTCTAGGTTTATGCATGGGAATCATGCATCATATTGATTATTTCTTCTCCATTCAAGGTAAACCCCTTTCACTCCGAACGTAGACTCCAGAACAGACATTAACTCTGGAGTTGCCGCTACTTTTGCTTTTTCGCCGACCAATCTCAGATCTTGACCATTCACTTTAATCACGAAGTGAAGCTCCTTCTCGCCCTTGTTAGCTTTGCAAGCATCCACAAAACGGTTTAAGTCTTCATTTTTCAGTTGCTCAAAATCTGGAGTAATGACAATATTATCAAGGAGCTTATCGCGCAACGCAGCCAACGGGATTATGCGGTGGCTCAGGATTTTTAGAGTCCCCCCACCATCCTCTACTGTGCCTTCTGCCATCACCATAGTGCCCTCGGTGAGAATGCTTTTTGCTTCGGCGTGTGTGGATGGGAAACAGACAACTTCAGCCTGCCCAGTATAGTCCTCAAGTGTGATATTAGACATCTCTTCTCCCTTGCGGGTCTTCCTGGTTTTTACTGCTGTGATGACACCACAGACCGTACAGGGAGGTCTTAGATCTCCCTCGGCAGTCAAGGTGGGCAAACCCGCCAAGGTGTTTGTGGCACAGGAGCGCTGCTCAATCTTCCAGTCATCCAACGGATGCCCGGAAATATAAAACCCTGCCAGTTCACGTTCCTGCTCGAGTATTTCGGTATGTGACCATTCTGCACACTTCGGTAGCGCAGGTTCTGGATGTATGGTCAGAGAATCTTCATCGGCAAATAAAAACCCTTGTCCTAGCATCTCATCCCTCCGTGCAGATTCGGCATACCGGATAGCCAGATCCAGGGCATCAACAATCTGTGCCCGATGCTGGCCAAACTTATCCAAAGCACCTACACGTGCCAGAGAGTCGAGTGTTTTCTTGTTTAGGATGTGGGAGTCAAGTCGCTTCACGAACTGAAAGAGTGTCTTCGCGGGACCGTTCCTCTCCCTATTTGCTACGATTTTGTCAACAGCTCCCCGGGCAACCCCCTTTACTGACGATAATCCAAAATAAATGACACCTTCTTTGTTAACCGAAAAATCCCCTGTGCTGTAGGTAACCGACGGGGGCTGAATCTTGAGGCCCAGGCGCCTCGCTTCGTTCAGCATGGCAATGAACTTCTTGGAGTCTCCTGATACATTAGACATTACTGCTGCCATGAATTCAGCAGTGTAGTGAGCTTTGAGGTACGCAGTTTGGTACGCAACAAGCGAGTAGGCGACACTGTGGCTGTTATGCACCACGAAGCCATTGGCGGAGTAATTATGGTCTTCTGCCACGCTCAGGTCGTACGTGTGTGCGTGTCCCGCATATACGATCCGTGCAATGCTCTCCCAAGTGATGCTGGTTTTGGTCCTTGTTGCACAGGCAAGGCCACCACCGAGGTCGATTTGCGGGATAGTTTCTTGCGGATCCATGGTTGCCACCTTATCACCGGTGTGCAAATTCCCCAGACGCTGCCAGCCGCCCTGCACGCGAAACCGGTGTGTAGATGTTGCACGGATACGACGTCCGTTATTTGTGATCAGCTCAAGAACCGGCTTAAATCCATTATAATAGACGGCTTCCACTTTCCGGGGAGCTATATCTCCCTCACTTGTGAGTGCATAGACCAGGAAATCTTCACATCCCTGTTCGTGAAGTGTTCGAACAGTCACCTGCGCGCCGGTACGTGCATCGGTAACCAAGGTCGACTCTTCCACACATTTATTGAATCCGTAGCCCGCGAACTTGTCCATCATATCGAAGACTTCATTCGCCACTTCATCGGAAACGCCGCGTTCGGCTGCTCCCTCAACGAAGCGGTTACGTTCGGCTCTCATCACGGATTTTTTCTTCTTGCCCATGGCCCGTCGCAAGACATCAGCTGCTCCGAGCGAATAGCCGCCCATGACCTGGGCTATCTGCATGACCTGTTCCTGAAAAACAGGGATTCCATAAGTAGCTTCAAGTACCGGTTTCAGGCTCGGATGTGGATACTGTATCTCTTCGTCACCGTGCTTTCGTTTGATATAGTTTGGAATCAGATCCATGGGCCCTGGCCGATAGAGAGCATTCATGGCCGTCAAATCATCTAGCGAGGTGGGCTTTAACTGGACAAGCCACTTGCGCATGCCTTCCGATTCGAACTGGAAGATGGCGCTCGTGTCCGCTCTTTGGAAGAGTTCAAATGTTTTGGGATCATCCAGCGGTAATGCATCCATATCCGGTGCGCTGCCGGTGCGCTGCTTGATCAGGTTGCATGTATCGTCAATAATAGTCAGGGTTGAAAGCCCAAGAAAATCCATCTTGAGCAGGCCAAAGTCTTCTACCCAGTCTCCCGAGTATTGGGTCGTCAGTACCTGTTCGTCTTTGTTTTTTGTGGTTGCCACCGGAACATGGTCGCTGACTATGCTAGGTGCTATAATGACACCGGCAGCGTGCACGCCGGTATGCCGGGCACATCCCTCCAAAGTCTGCGAAACCCTGAGAAGTTTCTGGATCTCCTTGCGCGTGGAGGTCTTGAGTTCTTTCAGTTCTTCAACGGAATCCAAAGCTGCGTCGAGACCGCTTTGGCCATAGGGGATTGCTTTGGCAATCTTGTCGGCTTCCCGAAGCGGGATTTTGAGGACGCGCGCCACATCTCGAATAGCTGTACGTGCTCCCATGGTGCCGAACGTAATTATTTGACTTACGTTGAGCCGCCCATACTTTTCGACCACATAGTCAATCACCTTGCTCCGACCGTGGTCATCAAAATCGATGTCAATATCCGGCATCGATATCCGCTCTGGATTGAGGAAACGTTCAAAGAGCAGATCATACTTGAGCGGATCTACGTTCGTGATCCCGAGGCAATAGGCCACAGCACTGCCAGCAGCCGAACCTCGCCCAGGACCTATGGATACCCCCATTTTACGTGCTGCGGTCGTAAAGTCCTGTACAATCAGAAAGTAGCCGGCATAACCCATCTGAGAGATTATGCCCAGTTCATGATTCAAGCGAGCTTGCACATCCTCTGAAAAATCAGGATACCGCTCCCTGCCACGCTCAAATACTAGGTGTTTCAGATATTTGTCAGAATTGCTCCCAAATTCCTCAGGAATCTCAAAATGGGGCATAAGAAGCTTGCCAAGTGGTATCTCGAATTGGCACTTCTCTGCAATGGCCAGACTGTTCTCCATCCAGGTGGCTGCTTCCAAGGTTTTCCCCAGGACGGCATGCATCTCATTCGCTGACTTCAGATAGAATTCCTGCTTGTCAAAACGGAGGCGGTTGGGGTCATCAAGATCCTTGCCGGTCTGAAGGCAGAGTAGAATGTCATGTGCATCGGCATCCTCTTTTGCCACATAGTGGACATCATTTGTAGCAACGACCTCAACGTTGAATTCCTGCGCCCACATCAGGAGTTGTTCGTTTACCCTTTTCTGTTCCTCAATACCATGATCCTGGATTTCCACATAGTAGTCTTCTCTACCGAATATATCCAGATACTTTTTGAACCAGTAACGGGCCTCTTCCAGATTCCCGTCAATAATGGCACGGGGAACCTGTCCCTGCAGGCAACAGGTTGTTGCTACGAGACCCTCGTGGTAATTTTCGAGAAGTTCGAAGTCAATACGGGGTTTGAAATAGAATCCGTCCAAGAACGAGAGCGAGGACAGTTTCATCAGGTTTCGGTAGCCTTGCTCGTTCTTTGCCCACAGAACCTGATGGTACCGTACCCGAGTATCGCGTTTTTTCATGGAGCCCGGGGTCACGTAGAATTCGCACCCTATGACGGGCTTTATTCCATTTTTACGGGCTGTTGCGTGGAATTCCGGCACACCGTACAGATTACCGTGATCAGTGATGCCCAAGGCGCTCATTCCCAGTTTGCGGGCCTGTTGCACGAGCTTATCAATGCGTGCGGCTCCATCCAGTAGAGAATAGGAGGTGTGGCAGTGCAGGTGGCAGAATTTAGGCATATTGGTGGGGCAGCTTGTCTGAATAAGTTACGCCGAACGACGGAGATAGAATGCAATTGTGGTTGTTCGCTGTGCTCATAATACTGCTCACTGGGTGAGAACACAGCTCCCATCGCAACAATTTACTCGCATAATCGCCGTGAACATACTGCTATGCGGCCAGATAAGGTGTTGTTACTCCCTTGATAGTCAAAAGGATACAAAAAGAACAACATCCCCCACGGAAATCCAGGCTGTAGGTCGTTTGGAGAACCAAGAAGGTAAATACCTATTCCTGTAATGATTCAGTATGAAAACAAGGCAGATGAAATCACCGAACAAATGAATCATCTACCAATGATAAATTAGATACCGATGCAAATGGATGCCAACTGAATTGAGCCAAAAGGTCCTAGGGCAACAGCAGTTTTAATGCTCCGAAAATGAGGAAATGCTGGATATGGGGCTTCTACTGAGGCAATGATTTGAAATGTGGAGTGTTCACCATTATTGTAGTCTATGCAGATGCGGTACTATGTGCTCGTATGGTTTTAATGCAAAAAAGAACTCACATTGGTCTGCGTGGCTTAACCCCGCCCTGTTCATAGAGAAAAGACCGGACAATGAGAGTTCTTCAGTATATGTTGGGGAGCATTTTCGAGTTTCTGCTTGGTAAAATACGACGGATTGCATGCATTTACTTGAAGCCATCCCTCTGATGCTCCCATTTTCCGTGTCCTCCGCGTCCTGGGCACACGAGATTTGGCCGACACGGCATTCTTCTGTGGCCGACACATAACTAGGACGTGCGACGTTTCGACGCTCGGAAAAAAAGAACTAATCAAGAGGCAGGGGCGGTCACGTTGACCGCTATGGAGGCGGACGCTCCACCAAGTCATAGAAGCCCCCCAGCTCCTCATAGGCGACGGCACGCATCTGAAGGTTTGCATAGCCGCGCCACATGATGGTGTGGCCTGGCGGTGGATATCGCGGTAGGGACCCGAGTTTCCCCGGGCCCCCCGCACAGATCCGGACGAGCGCGTTAACGCATCCGGCTCCTCCCTTGGGTTGCATTCGCATGCATGACGGTAAATCGTCTTGCCGGCCAGTCGTGGCGGATGGTCAGTTTCGGCCAATAGCGCTCTATCAGCGTGTCCAGTTGCTTCCATGTCGTTCGATCCCGCTGGGATCGTTGACGTAGTACGCGCATCCAGACCCATGTCAGACGCTTATAGCATCGTTTTAGTGACTGCATACTCCATGGTACTGCGTAATAGTTCAGCCATCCATTGAGCACCTGTCCAAGCCATTTCCCCGTTTCGTGCACCGGTTGGTGCATCCGTTGCCGGAGCTTCGTATACATACGTTTCACAAAGCGCGCCATGCGCTTCGCGATTGGCTTGCGTCCTAACCCAAATCGTCCTTTCCGTGTCTTACGACAGTAATGCGTAAAACCCAGAAAGTCAAAGGTCTTGGGACTGCTATCTCCGCGCTTCTTTCGGTCTCCCTCTGCAAAACGACCAAACTCAATCAGCCGAGTCTTGACAGGGTGCAGACGCAATCCGAATTTCTCCAATCGCTTCCGCAGGTCCCGAAGGAAACGCTCCGCTGCCTCCTTATACTGAAAACACACCACAAAATCGTCCGCATAGCGGACCATATACGACTCGCCTCCAATGTTTTGTGATTTGCGCTGTGACTTGAACCATAGGTCCAGCACGTAATGAAGGTAGAGGTTGGCCAAGATCGGCGAGATAACCGCGCCTTGCGGCGTGCCCTGCTCGCTTTCCCGCCAACTCCCATCCTCCATCACCCCCGCTTTCAGGAACTTCATGATGAGCCGCAGCACCCGCTCATCTCCGATCCGATGGCGCAGGAAACGCATAAGCCATTCCTGGTCTACCTCATCGAAGAACTTGCGAATATCCGCGTCCACCACATAATTTACCTTCCGGCGTTCGATCACATACGCTAAGGCATCCAGCCCGTCGTGGGCATTACGCCCTGGTCTGAATCCATAGCTAAACCCACAGAATTCCATCTCATAGATGGGCTCCAGGATACACCTCACCATCGCAGTCTGGACGATTTTATCTTCCAAGGCTGCGATCCCGAGCGGTCGTGTACCTCCGTCAGGCTTGGGTATATTTACCCGCCTGCTTGGGGTCGCTCGAAACGTTCCGCGGTGTACGCGCGTGCATAGGTCCTCTATTCGATGATCCAGGTCCGCGCCGTACGCCTTCCACGTCATGCCGTCCACCCCCGGTGATGCATCCCGCTTTAATGCGAGATACGCCGCTTTCAGTGAATCAACATTGATGTGGTGCAGAAGCGTTGTGAGTTTCTCCTTCGGGTTCCGTTTTACGAATTCCCGTATCCGCGCAATCCCCTGGTGCACACGCGCCCATTTCTGCGCATGGTGTGTGGTAGAATCTTGCGGATTCCCCTTGGGTAGAGGCCTTCGCTCCGACAGCTCCGCGGTTGGTCCCTTGTTCGCTGCCTTCTTCACTACTATGCCTCTATCTGACTTCTCCATCTCGTGTATCTTAGGCTATGACGTCTTCCGCCTTCCCTAAACAGCCCTGTGCGACTACAGGACAAGATGGAGACCTCTCAGGTCCCGACAAAATGCGTACACACGTCCGTGAGTTCTTCGACACCGTGGGCCCGTAATCCGTCTCACCATTACGATGGATTACGTTTTGCCTTCGGACAGCAAGACATCCTCGGCGACCCAAATGATACGCCTTTCGATGCTCATTAGCTCCGGCCATACGCACCTCTACCGACACTTCATCATGACCCTCACGGGTCATAACGCACGGCTTGAGGAAGCATGTGATTGGTTTCATCTTCATACTACGGGACTTTCACCCGCTACATTTTGTCAGTTAGCCTGACGTACCCTGCTCGACGTTCACTACGCGTTCCGGCCCGCATGGTCGCTAAGCTACTCGCGTAGCCCGTTAAACCTCAGTGCTTCATATCATTTCGTTCCCTCAATAATCCAGTAGGGCCGCTACCACCGGGAGGGACGGGGGTGGGGGGGTGTTCGCCCCCGCCACAGGAAAGCGCCTTTTCACGGCGCACGATGAGCACAGATTAGCGCTCCAAAGTACTGGTTTACAGGGTGTCCCAGATCAATCGGAACGGTGTCCCAGATCAATCGGAATCAGTGTCCCAGATCAATCGGAACGGTGTCCCAGATCAATCGGAATCAGTGTCCCAGTTCGATCGGAGTATGCAGTGACAAATCCCAGCAACCCCAGAAGCATCGTGTAGACGAGTTGCTGGACGAGCCGTGCGCGAATCCTCGTTACGGTGGATTTACGCTCCGTGAGGCTGCGCGTAAAGTGGTGTTGCGGAGGGATGATCCACCGTCGGATCGCTCCATGCACGAACCAGGAGACACAGATATGCGGACACAGTCGTAGTGGAAATTTGCAAAATCTTTTCAACTATTCAACATAATTCCCTTTTACATAGCAGCCCAGCGCGATTTCGGGTTCAAATTGGTGAATCATCGAAAACCTGTTCACCTTGCTTACCCGAAAATATCTCTCTGAGCAGGTCTGCTGTATGAGTTTTTTGACGACTCATCTCCTCGGGAGAACCAGCAAAAAGAATCTCCCCACCTGCCTCGCCTCCCTCCGGCCCCATATCCACAATGTAATCAGCGACTTTTATTACATCGGGGTTATGTTCGATCACCAGCACGGTATTGCCTCTGTCCACCAGCTTCTGCAAAACATTCAGAAATAACCGAATATCCTCGAAATGCAGTCCGGTCGTTGGCTCATCAAATAGGTACAGTATCTTCCCTTTTCCCGGACGTGAAAGCTCTTTGGCCAGCTTCACTCGCTGCGCCTCTCCACCAGAAATCGTAGTTGACTGCTGCCCTAAACGTATGTATCCCAGACCAACTGAGAGGAGCGTATCCAGCTTCTTAGCAATTTTAGGCAGATTGGCAAAAAAGGCAGACGCCTCAGTTACACGCATGTTCAGAACATCCGAAATAGTTTTGCCCTTGTAGGACACCTCCAATGTTTCCTGATTGTAGCGTCTGCCTTGACATGTGTCACACTCTACATACACATCAGGCAAAAAATTCATCTCCAAACGATCAATACCGGCCCCTGAACAGGTCTCGCACCTCCCACCTCTCACATTGAACGAAAAACGCCCCGGCATATAACCCCGTGCTCTAGACAGAGGTAAGCCAGCAAACAGTTGCCGAATTGCCGTGAACAAGGTGATGTACGTGGCCGGATTGGACCGGGGCGTTCGCCCAATTGGCTTTTGATCGATGTTGATCACCTTATCAATGAACCCATGCCCCTTCAGTTTCCCATACGGCAACCCTCGTGTCACGGCATGCGGAATTTTCCAGGACATCAATGCAGGAACAAGCGTTTGATTAATGAGCGAACTTTTTCCCGACCCACTAACACCAGTCACGCAAATGAATGTCCCTAAGGGTAGTGTAAGCGTAACATTCTTCAAATTGTTGCCTGTGGCCCCGGAAAGCACAAGGGCTTTCTTTGATATCTTCCGACGCTTCTCTGGAATTTCTATGCAACGCTGCCCCAGGAGATACGGCAAGGTCAACCCCTTTTTGGAACTGCCATTTTGCCGTAACATTGCTGGAGAACCAGCATACACAACCTCCCCACCCTGATCACCTGCACCAGGACCCATGTCAATGATATAGTCGGCTGACTCAATCATATCACGATCATGCTCAACGACCAGAACCGAATTACCTAGATCACGCAACCTGCGCAGGGACTCTATCAGACGTCGATTATCCCGGGCATGTAACCCAATGGAGGGCTCATCCAAAACATATAGGACACCTGTTAGCTGTGTACCAATCTGTGTGGCCAAGCGAATACGCTGGCTTTCTCCGCCAGACAATGTGACGGCCGGTCGGTCCAACGTTAGATAACCAACACCAACGTCAATCATGAACATCAGGCGCTCCTGAACCTCCTTAACAATGGGAGCAGCAATCCGGGCCTGTCGCTTACCAAAGCGAACTGTATTCAGGAACTCGCGCAGGCTAACCAGATCCATCTGTGCCAGGTCAGCAATCGTTTTTCCGGCAATTCTGTACGAAAGTGCCTCACTAGAGAGACGCCCTCCCCTACATTCAGTACATGGCCGACTTACCTTGAAGCACTCAAGTTCTCTTTGACCTTTTTTGTCCGCAGCCTTGTATCGAGTGTCCAAAATGTTGTAAAGGCCTCGCCCATCCGGAATTTTGTAGACGTACTTGGCACCACCCACCATAATATCATGATATTGATAGGATCCATGGAGTACCTCATCCCATGCAGGTTTGCTGATCTTCTTCACTGGTGTAGCTAACGAAAAACCCTTTTCCTTCAACACCAGTTCTATCTCCTCGATGAGGTAATAATCCCTCCAAGAGTCAAGAGGCAAGATTGCACCGTTCTCAATACTGAGTGAGCGATCCGGCACAAGCAAATCTTCATCCCAGCAATCCTGCATCCCAAGGCCTCGGCACACATTGCAGGCGCTGGATGGCGAGTTGAACGAAAAGGTCCTCGGCGAGGCCTCCTGATAGGATTTTCCTGTTTCTGGATCATAGAGGTGACGACTGAATATGCGATCCTTTTTGGATGTTTCTGCTAGAATCAATGCTCCTTTCCCTAGCTCCAATGCCGTCTTGACCGATTGAGCTATGCGGGCCTCCATACCATTCTCGATACGCAAACGATCCACAACAATCTCGATGTTATGCGTGCTGTACCTGGCAACCTTCATACCCGGCTTAATCACACGAATCTTACCATTGACACGGACTCTGGTATAGCCCTGACGAGACACACTTTCAAAGAGCTCCCCATAATGTCCTTTGCGACCTTTAATCACAGGCGCAAGCAGCATAATTTTTGCACCAACAGGGTACTTCTGGATCGCTTCAATAATTTCACCCGTAGACTGCCTGATAAGCGGTTTACCCGACGACGCCGAGAAAGAGGTAGCTGCGCGTGCATAAAGTAGCCGCAGAAAATCGTAGATCTCAGTAACCGTACCAACCGTCGACCGGGAATTCCTGGTGACGGTCTTCTGGTCAATTGCAATGACTGGGGAAAGCCCTTCAATGTGATCAACATCAGGGCGCTCAGGCATCCCGACAAACTGTCGGGCATATGCACTCAGGCTTTCCATGTACCGTCGCTGGCCCTCGGCATAAACAGTATCGAAGGCCAGTGAACTCTTTCCCGAACCCGAAAGACCCGTCACAACAACCAGTTCGTCGCGCGGAATATCCACATCCACATCCCTCAGGTTGTGTTCACGCGCACCTCTGACAAGAATGTACTCGTCCCTGCGTTCTCCGTTTCGGCCATCCATTAGCGGGCCTGTTTGCTCCCCCTAGATTTCCGACTCCGTGGTGGGATCCCGGAAGTAGATTTCGGAATTGAACATTTCCTCGACTGCAACCTCGGTGGGCTTAGGTCGCTCCTCATGCTCAATGGATATACGGCGCTGTTCTTCCTGGAAATGCGGATCTTCCAGTTCGGGATCAAACCCTTCAAAGTACGCGAGACGCGTATCAAGTTCCGACTTCATTTTGATCGCAGCTTGGCGCGAACGCTTCGAAAGGATCGCAACGGCTTCAAACAGGTTACCTGTCTGTTCAACCAGCGCATCAATATCGACTGTTTTAAGCGGCATGAGTAGTTTATAAGCACGAATTCGTAACAGACCATTGACACTCTAATGCAAAAATATAGTTCCTGCTTAATGTTAATCTCCGCACTCCTGCTATCCGCAAGTTGTGAGACCGCACAACTGCCTGAGCTGACGGAAGAAGACCTAGCCGAACTGCTCCCCTATGTATCACTCGGCCGCGGACTACAGGCTTCACTCGACACAACCACTGTACGCGTGATCACAGATGTGGCTACGTGGACTGCATATGCGGATTCACTTCAGCCACTGATGCCCTTCACCTCCGTAGACTTTGAAACAGAGATGGTTCTACTTGCCGCCGTTGACGTTAATTCTGGAGGATATGACCTGCGTTTTGAGCTCCTCGAAAGTCTTAGGGATACGGTGGTCGCAACCTATCGGCTGTTCTCCCCAGGCTCCGATTGTCGTCCATCTTTCTCCACCGGAGTTGCTTTTGAGGCCATTCGAGTCGAACGAACACAGAATACAATCAGATTCGTGCAAATCGAAGAGGCACTGGACTGCGGACCAAAATGAGGTAGTGGCCGCAAACAAATCCTGCATCGGGATCTGGAAAAACAAGTACCGTGTAACCGAAATTGTAACGCTGAACAGTATGCCGCTTCGCATACCCCGGACTCAGGATTAGGACAAGATCTCCAGTATTGGAATTGATTAATCCTGATCGAAATACACCGCCAACCTGATCACCGGCGACTGCTCATTCCACTGGCCGACATACCTTCTCTCAACCCAATGCAGTTGATGTATCCTGGTTCACCAGTATGGGGTTTTCAACACGGACATCGCTTTCTACTAAGCCATCCCGCAAACGAACAATGCGGCGTGCATGATGCGCAACCTCCTCTTCATGCGTTACAACCATAATCGTGTTACCCCTGCGATAAAGCGTCTCGAAGAGAAGCATGATCTCCTGACCTGTCTTGGTATCGAGGTTCCCGGTTGGTTCATCGGCTAGGACCAACGCCGGGTTATTTACCAAGGCACGCGCAACGGCAACCCGTTGGCGCTGTCCGCCGGACAGTTCGTTTGGTTTATGTGTTACCCGATCCGACAATCCAACCTGCTCCAACGCACGCGCAGCCATTTGGCGACGCTGGCCGCGTGTCTTGCCACTGTATATGAGCGGAAGCTCTACGTTCTGCATACAGTTAACGCGCGGCAATAGATTAAAAGTTTGAAAAACAAACCCGACCTCGCGATTACGGATTTCTGCTAATTCATTATCAACCATCTCGCCCACATTCTGTCCGCGAAGGAGATAGCTCCCATCCGTAGGTGTATCCAGGCAGCCGATCATGTTCATGAGTGTGGACTTGCCGGAACCACTGGGTCCCATGACTGCCACGTATTCATTCGGGTACACATCCAAGCTTACTCCATCCAATGCGCGGACAATCTCCGTGCCCATAGGATAGAGCTTCCTAACATCGCGTAACTGAATTAGCGGATGACCGCTTGCTCCATTATTCATCTAAAAATTGTCGGGCTTAACGTTCCTTGATCAAGTCTCCATCGCTGAGTTCACGACTTACGGCACTGTACGGACCATTCACTACCCGCTGTCCCTCTTCCAGACCTGCCTTGATTTCAATGTACTGATCATCCGAAATTCCAGTCTCGACTGCTGTTGCGACAACCTTCATTTCGTCGTCCACTACAAAGACCATCCGCCGCAGATATTCTTCGTCCGACGACGAAACCGATCCAATCTCACTGTCGTTGCTGTCGGCCGCTGCCGTCGAGTCTGATTCTGAGTTGGCGGTAGCGGCTCGCCGGGCACGAGTTCTATTGATAATTCTGAAGTCCCTTACGGTCACGGCCTGAATTGGAATAGCAACGACCTCGGCAACCGTGCTTGTAAAGATGTCAACTGTTCCACTCATACCCGGTCTGAAGCTTGGATAGTCTTGAATCGAGGGAGTCTCGCTGAGGATACCTGGGGACTGTGCAGCAGGATTGTGGGGGTCCAGGATACGGATTTTGACCGGAAAGTTCGTCACCTGCTCCTGAAATGTACTTCCTTGCAACCGGGCCGAGTTTGCGATTTCTGTAACGACCCCCTTAAAGTAGCGCTCAGGATAGGCATCCACTTCAATAGAGGCGGTGTCACCAAGCATAACATTGACCACGTCGTTCTCACTGACCTCCACTTCCAATTCCATTTGTTCCAAACGTGCCACCTTCATAACCGTAGTACCCGCTTGAAGCTCATTGCCCGTCACGCGTTCACCTAACTCAATATCCAATTGGCTTACCGTTCCGGACATCGGTGCATAGAGTACGGTCTTGCTGAGTTGTTCCTTGACCTCCCGCAGACGTGCCTCTGCGCTCTCCACATTAAACGTTGCCGCGTCCAGATCTGTCTGAGCTATCTTATGCTGAGTTTTGCTCTGCTCATATTGCTCGAGAGGGATGACCTCTGCCTCGTACAGTTGACGTTGCCGCTCGAGTGTCTGCTCCTGCAACAGGAGACTTGCTTCGCGCTGAGATAAGTTCGCCTTGGCCTGTGAAAGCTGTGCTTCAGCCTGCTCTACCTGAGCCTCGTAATAGTCCGGTTTGATACGTGCCAGAAGCTCTCCCCTGCGAACCTGCTGACCTTCAACGACAGGTAGTTGCACGATTTCACCGGAGACGTCCGGGCTAATCACGATTTCTACTTCCGGCTGCACGCGTCCAGACGCGGTCACCGTTTGTGTGACTGTTCGTAATTGCGCTGTAACAATCTCCACGCTTTCTGCGTTGGGACCACCGAAGAAACGCTGCCCAGCAAGACCCAAAATCACCAGAAGGATCACTGCTACCGCAACGAATATCAGAAGATTGCGAGTACGATTCTTTTTCTTTGCCATGGTAATCTTAATCAAATAGTGGCTGGCTTGGATCCAGCTCACCAGTGTAGTAACGAATCAATCGTTTACGCACGAAAATGATGTATCGTGCAGCAATTGCCTCCTGTGACGCCTGCACAAACTCAGATTGCGCCTGCGTAAGTTCAACGAGGGTAGCCGCACCCACGTTATAACGCTCACGGGCTGCATCCAACGCCTGCTGCCGGTAAACCAACTGTCTCTCAGTGACCTCCAGTTCTTTTTCTGCAATCACGTAATCGAGATAAGCCTGCCGAACTTCAACGCCGACCTGTTGCTGGGTTGTCTCAACGCCGAGTCGTGCATTTTCGTACGATATCTGCGCTCGCTGCTTTTGAGTGCGTGTGCGAAGACGATTAAAGACTGGCACACTCACCGACAGCGAAATTGACTCAGAACGATTCCGCTCCAACTGCCCGCCAAAACTAAATGCCTGTATCCCACTGTTATAACTCGTACCCGCAAATGCCGAAAAGCTGAGTTGCGGTAACATGCTGCCGGACGCTGCACGAAGCCCTTGCTGGGCTGCCAGTACGGAAATTTCCTGTGCGCGTAAATCACTTCGCTGCAGCCGTGCGCGCGTGATGAGATCAGTTAGATCAAACTCCTCTGGCAACAAGTATTCATCCTCCAATTCCGGCACCACAAACTCGTAACTGCCCAGCGGGTCCAATTGTAAAATCTGCAATAAATTGGCCATAACCACCTGCGACTGCTGCTCGACCTGCAGTATAGCCAGCTCTGCTGATTCTACCGCAGCCTGTTGCTGGTACAGATCCGATACCGGGCGTGTACCAACCCGTACAAATTCCTCAATCTGAGCCAGAAGCTGCTGAGCAGCGGCTAGGTTTTCCTGCTGAACAGATATCTGTTCCCTCGCCTGGATATAGGCGAGAAACTGAGTTGCAACCTGGAACACCACCAATTGCCGCTGACGCTCAAGATCAAAGTCATTTGCAGTCACGTTGAGTCGACTCTGACGAAGAATCGACTGTCTCTGGAACCCGTCAAACAGCGTCACAGACGAGGATGCACCCATATTGAATCGTGAGTTGGCCGTTGTGCGGAGCTCACCAACATTTGTGTCAAAGGATAACCCGAAGCTTGTCCCGCCTCCTGTGCTCACGTTAAAGTTTGGCAGATATGCCGCACGCGCAGACCGAACATCAATCTCGCTGAGTCGCAACTGGTTGGCACTCTGTCGCAGCTGAGTGTTCTGATCCAATGCAATGCGTACCGCATCCTGAAATGTAATTTCCTGCTGTACCTGGGCTGACGCAGTGAGTGTGAAGATGGCCAGCAAACTCACACAAAACATGTGCGAAGATACCAGTGAAGGGAGCCGAATGGTCATGACCGTGCTCATCAAAGAAGTTTGGGAGGAATTTGTTTTACGATTTTCATGGGGCGATGCTGCAATCGGCTATTCAAGCCTACGAAACAGTGTCTGCCATTGTTACACACAAAACGATATACATGCGGGCGTTATTGATCACAATAGTCGCGTCCGCCTTCATAGACGACCAGTATTCTGTATTCACTCCGGCGCCTTATGAAGGCATGGATTTTACATATCGTGCACTTTCAAATCTTCGCGTCGGTGTTTTTGGCGAAGTTTACGGAGGGCTTTTTCTTTAATCTGTCGCACTCGCTCTCTTGTTAAATCAAAACGAAGACCGATTTCTTCCAGTGTCAGGGGATGCTCGCGACCAACTCCGAAGTATAGGCGGGTGATCTCCGCCTCACGCGGACACAGGCTGCTAAGCGCCACCTCAATATCAATCTTCAGTGACTCCCCGCGCAGCGGTTCGTCAGGTGGAGCTATTTCGTTGCTGGGCAGCACATCCAACAGGCTGTTCTCGTCCTCTTCATTAAAGGGAGCGTCCATGGACAAATGCCTGGCAGTGCGCTGCATCGCACTGCGAACCTTTTCGATATCAATCTGGAGATCAGTTGCCAGTTCTTCCAGATTTGGATCACGTTCATGCTCCTGTGCCAGCCGTGCACTGCTCTTACGAATCTTGCTTATCGTGCCAATCTGATTCAGAGGCAAACGCACCACCCGCCCCTGTTCAGCCAGTGCCTGCAGGATAGACTGGCGAATCCACCACACGGCATAAGAGATGAACTTGAATCCACGCGTCTCATCAAACCGTTTGGCAGCTTTGATGAGACCATAATTGCCTTCGTTAATCAAGTCGGTGAGATGCAACCCCTGCCCTTGGAATTTTTTCGCAACCGAAACTACGAAGCGAAGATTGGCACGGGTAAGCTTCAGAAGCGCCTCCTCATCGCCCTGTTTAATTTTCCGTGCTAACTCCGCCTCCTCCGCTGGCGTCACAAGATCAATTTGACCTATCTCTTTCAGATACTGATCCAGCATTCGCTGGCGACGTGGGACGTACATATGTGAGCGACTCCGGTAAATGTGTTTCGATTACGTGCTGGGCTATAACGCTGCTCGACAGTTTACACAGTTGATGCCATCTATGATCCGTTAATCAGATATCGACCGCCTGTTTCTTAAGGATAAACACTCCCTCCCGCCGACTCGTCACCACAATAATGCCACTCTTGAAGTACGGATAACTGCTCCAGGTTCCGTTGAATCCAGCTTCATCGGTTCCGTACGGTGTTGTATCAAAGTATCCGATCTCCACCGGATTATCCGGTGTTGATACATCTACGAGTCGCAGACCACTCGCATTATTAGTCTGATACATCAGATCACCGTGTACATAGAGGTTATGATCCGTAGCCGAAGTGGGCCCATAGAACTCACGTACCATTATTGGATCACTCAGGTCTCTGACGTCCCAAACCAGCGTGCGTGTTTTATCAACCTTCCCAGCGATTTCATCCAGTTCGTCATTCTGATAGAAGTAAGAATGGTCTTCTGAAAGCCAGCCCTGGTGCACATATCCGGCATCGGGATAAGAACCTGTTCCAACCGGAACCGGGTTCTCCTTATC
Organism: Rhodothermaceae bacterium bin80; assembly: GCA_002238805.1. Classification (GTDB taxonomy): domain Bacteria; phylum Bacteroidota; class Rhodothermia; order Rhodothermales; family Bin80; genus Bin80. The sequence continues at coordinate 48,834 of MPNB01000005.1, forward strand.
GGTGACATCCGCGATACTTATTGCGGTTTCGTTGGCACCAATGCAAATTTCACGTCCGGTATATTCGACATCTGGTCCATCGTAGATCACGCACTGCGCATCGTGACTGTACCCGGTCTTACGGCGCCCGGTCGTTTCATCTGCGAAGCAACCCGCAAAAACGGGGGCCTGGGGCTCACGAATATCAATCATATGGAGACCGCCTCCGCATGTCTCGCCTCCGGCGGAAGCACCAACAGCAAAAGCAAAACCGGTGTCCTCATTGATAACAATATTGTGAGCACTGTGAATCTGGTCGTAGTGCGCAGTTTTCTCAAACTGCACCGGTGGATTCGTCACCTCTCTCAATTGCGTTAAGTCAAAGACTTGCATCCCATGCTCCCGTGCACCGTCGGCGACAATAAACGCATGATCCTTATACACCTTGATATCCCGCCAGGTACTTCCCGGCGAGCCTTCTGTACGCGGCAGTGTACCCAAATATCTCGGCATGGACGGATCGCTTAAATCAATAAAAACCGTTCCCTCCAAATGACCGATCAAGCCATATTCAGTACCGGTTTCGGGATCCGTCCAGCCCCACACATCGCTCAGGCGCACACCGCGATTCATCTCCATTTCCTGGTTGGGCAGGAACGCCAGTAAATCTACTAGACCACAACCAAAGCTTTCGGCCTGTCCTCCGGCACAAGTCGCCTGGGTTCCGACAATACTTGGCATAGGTCCCCCTGCATTAAAAATCTCCTGTGTTACCTCCCAGGTATCATTCCTGAACTCCACCAGTGAAGCACTGCCTTCTCCATAGGCTGCACCCGGCGCACCCACCGCAATAACTGATCCGTCAATTGCTAAAACTGATCCAAATCTTGGGCCGGGCCCGCGAACAGGAGTGTAGTTGTCAGAATCAGCATATCCATTTTCCTGCACCGGATATACGCGTACTTCCCCATCCATATCTGCGGCCATTGGCGCACCAACAACAATCCAGCGAGGATCCTGGATCTGGACCTGTGCACCAAAAAACTGGCGTCCTGAGGGATCATTCGGGGTAAGAATCTCCCACTCACTCCACGTCGCATCGTCGCCATCACCCAGGCGCCAGACAGCCACTGCACCCAGTCCACTGTTGTGCCGAGGCGCACCAATGGCTGCCCGATTTCCTTTTAGATCTACGGAGGTTGCAAACGCCGACTCCGTGCCCAACTCTCCACATGAAAATGTTTCGACAAGCCCCCATTCATCGTTGCCGTATTCGTACAAATACGCACTACAGGCCCCAGGAGATCCTACAAGTAAACGCCCCTGATCCATCGAAAGCGTCATTCCATACATTGACACCGCCTCCGTACCGGGATCGACAAGTTTTGTACCCTCAACCCAAACGTCATCCGAGTTGCGATAAAAAACAGACACATCGCCTGTACTTCCGTTGGGCTGCGCAGCACCTACAGCAATCCATCTCCCATCTGCTGCGAGTGCACTGCCAAAGGTGGGGTGCTCTGACTCAAGTCTTCCTGTTTGAACAAAGTTACCCGCTCCATCCTCTTGCTCGAAAATAAAAACGGCTGTTGCGCTTGCAACAACCAAGGTTCCGTTTCCATACGCAATCGTACTACCAAACCCATCATTAACATGAGCATCTGGAGCACGCAGTGAACTGCTCAATAACCACTTCCGATCTGCATCACGCAGATAAACATGAACCATTCCCGGGTTTTTGAAACCCCGGGACTCAGCTACAAAAAGGTGACTATCTCCGGCAACAATCGCTCCACCGAAAGCAGCCAGTGATTCAGGAGGAGGTGCTCCTGTAACGGGCACTGTCAATGCGGCCAAAATGGCCAAAACCGAAAGAGTTCGCATCATTTTAAGATGTAGGCGTTCTTAATTTAGCGTAAGAGTTGGTGGGCCCTACGGGATTCGAACCTGTGACCTCTCGCGTGTGAGGCGAGCGCTCTAAACCACTGAGCTAAGAGCCCTTAACCAGACAGATACTCCCCTAGGGGCCGACCATGAACCTTTTTAACTGACCAGAGGTCCGCTTCTAAAACAAGTCGACTACCACCACTCAACCCCACTACCGAAGTGGATGCATGTCGCGAAGCACCGGCCACAAGCCCCGCCGCCAAAACAATCGCAACAGCCGTGCCGACCAAAATACTGGTGTGTGGTGGACGGATTGGACTGGCAAACGGCAAATGACGAGACAGTCGCCTACGAACACATGCACGTAGTCCAGTTGGAGTTCGCAAACGATGCTCGCACAACAAACGTCGTGTGCAACGCAAGTACCTGACTTGGCGCGCAAGTCCTCTATCGCATTCCACACACTCCTCAAATGCGGCGCGAACGGCATGATCCATCGTTCCGTCCACATACTCGCACAGGAGTTCGTCCATCCAGGAGGCTTTGCTCAACATGAGCGAGAGTAGCTATATACCATCCATACGATCAGTTTCCGGGGTGAAATTGACTCCTTGCTACATGACGTAATGAAGGCGAAACACGAATGTTTCTTGATTTGAACCAGACCAAAGCATTTCGGGCATTCATAACATGAAAGCGTTTGCAAAAGATCTTCACGGAACCTCCGTGTAGTGCCAACGCAATTAGTTCCGCAAAGGTTCAGACAATAGCCGTGTGATCAAAAGTGTCATGATCACACGTGGACTGCGTTTGGAGAAGCCTTTAATTTCGCTGTCCACACTCAAAAACAGTTGCATGGCCCATTCGATTTCTGGTAGCGACCAGTTACGGGCAGCCTTCCTGTACTTATGGATCATGGTGTACGGAATGCCGGTCCGCTTGGTAATATCTGCCGGCTTGAGGCCATGTGAGGGACAGCCGTGCAATTTCCAGAGCTTAAGGAAATGGCTGTTTAGTACGGCCAGAATTTTTAAAACCTCGCCCCGCCTCGAAGAAGCGCCGAGTAATAACTGCTCTGCAATCCTGTGCGCCTCAACCCATCTGCGATCCGTGATGGCATCCTGTAGCTCAAATATATTGATCTCACGAGTTTGCCCACTGGCCTGCAGAACATCCTGTTTCGTAATCACTCTCGTCTCAGACGCACCCACATAAGTGATGAGCTTTTCAATCTCCTGGACCAATAGAGCCAGTCTGGTACCTAGAAATTCTATCAGTAGTTGTCCGGCACTGTTTTCCAGTTTGTAACCTCGAGAACTGGCATATTCACGCAAAAACGGTCCCACCTGACTGCGCCACAACGGAGCAAACTCCACAACCTTTGCGATTTTTGGGGTTTTTTTCAGCGTGCGATAAGGATCCGCATTGAACCTTGGGCGAGTTTCGCAAACAAGGAACACAATTGCTGCTGGATTTGGCCATTTAGCCAGCGTTGTAAACAGTTTGTTTCCCTTGAGTTGATCAAATGCCCGTATGATGACAACACGCCGCTCAGTCAGCATGGGTGCCATTTGGCATATACCGAGTACATCTTTAGCGGCTATATCCGGCCCGTAAACTACATCAAGGTTAAAATCACGATCCTCCGGGGGAAGAGTATGATCAATCAGAATCTGCTGCAGCTGATCCGGGAAATACGGCTCCGCTCCATAGAAGAGGTAGACTGGTTTAAAGTGTCCCGCCTCAAAATCTTTTTTCAGATCCCTATAGAGATCAAGCGCAGATTTTTTTTTGCGTCTCCCGCCTGCTGCTGACATCACCAGGAACGATAAAGCCTTTCTGCTACAGTACGAAGCGTATCCGTATCATGCTGCAAGGCGGTTAAAAGGAATTTGTAGACATCCACACCATCTGTAATCTGCTGTGACCAGGCCTCCATACTTAGATGTTCTGCAGCGGCAATGACAGATCTCCGGGCGGATTCAACCTGCACAAGAATATCCTTCATAGGTATGCTATTCCAATCTACGGACAAGGCCTTCGGGGCAATCTTACGTCCAGATATATTTTTCAGAACGGGGAGAATTTTGTTTCGATCCCGCGTGATGATAGCGCCGTAACACTGTTTGACTGATGGTCCGCGGTCAGTGTTGGTAATTTGCGACTCATGCAGACGTGGGGAGATCTGTCGCAGTGCGGCAATCTCGTCTATTAGGTAGCGCAGTTGATCCAGTACTGCGCCGCGACGGCGCGCTGGATCTGGCTCAGTCATCGTCTGAAGAAGGACGGCCCTCCCATGTATTGCCAGCGGCAATGGGGGTTTCCGAGCGCAAATGCGTGTTCTTCAACTCCGGCATTTGCGTCTCAGCCAGCTCACGCACATGATGGCGATCCCTTAAACTGTGCAGATTGTTATCCGTGCGGTGCTGCCATGCATCCGCATTCTCCTGCTTATTACGGGCTTCCTCCAGATAGTCAAGCCGGTCTGTGAGCCGCTCTGCGGGTACCAACAAACGATCAAGCCCAAAGATTGCCTCATCCCGTCCCTGAAAAGTAAGATCGTACTCCTTCGACATCACGATGGCTTCCTCTGGACAAACTTCCTCACAGAATCCGCAATAGATACAGCGGAGCATATTGATCTCGAACCAGGCCGGTTCACGTTCTTTGCTGCTGTGCGGATCATCTACCTCGCGAGACTGCATCGATATTGCCATGGGTGGGCATGCCTTCGCGCAAAGATTACAGGAAACGCAGCGCGGCGTACCTTCCTCTTCTACAAGAACGGGCCGCCCACGATAAGAGTCAGGTGGCTCCCAGAGTTCATCCGGATACTCTGTCGTATAGGACGGCTCCTTAACCATTTTGCGGAAGCTGTATCTGAGCCCTTTGAAGATTTCCGGGAGGTATAGCCGTTCCCAGAAATTGAGATTGCGTTCGTTCTCAGATTTGGTGTTCTTCGGTACGCCAGGCATGGGGTTATCTACCACTTGGCCTCTGGATATCAAACCGGATGGTTATTGTTCCATTATTCATCTTCCGGAGATTTACGCCGAAAAGCCAGCGTAATCGGAACCCCCGCGAAACCATACGCTTTGCGAAGCTGGTTTTCGAGATAACGAATATAACCGGTCTCAACACCCTGGGGATGGTTGCAGAAAAAAGCAAAGAGTGGCGGAGATACCCCGACTTGGGTGACATACTTGATCTGCACATACCGCCCACGCCAAGTGGGAGGATGATAGCGCCCGATTGATTGCTGCACCGTTCGATTGAGTTCGGACGTTGGCACACGATATGCTGCATTGCGCATTATCTCCAGACAAATATCCAGCACACGGTGCGCACGCTTACCCGTAAGTGCGGAAACAAACAGAATCGGAACGTAATCCAATGTCTTCAGACGCTCCCGGATCGCACGTTCAGTATCCCTGGCGGTGTTTGTTTCTTTTTCAACGAGATCCCATTTGTTAACAACAATCACCAGACCTTTTCGCAGTGTCTCCGCTTCCTTGAGAACATTAATGTCCTGGGCTTCCAAGCCCACCGTCGCATCCAGAAGCAGTACTGCAACATCACAACTACGAATCGCACGTTCTGTGCGCAGTGTAGCGTAAAACTCGATGTTCTCACGAACCTTGGTGCGACGTCTTAACCCGGCCGTATCAACCAGCGTGATTGCCTCTCCCTTATAGGTCAACTCTGCATCAACGGAGTCTCGCGTTGTGCCACTGATTTCTGTTACGATAGAGCGTTCCTGTCGCAGCAGGGTGTTGGTGAGTTGGGATTTTCCGACGTTCGGCCGTCCGATAAGCGCAATCCTAACTCCATCGTCATCTTCACTTTGTTCTTTCTTGGGTAGTGCAGCAACAACAGCATCCAGAAAATCGCCTGTGCCCATCCCATTCGTAGCACTTACGGAATAGACTTCGCCCAGACCCAGACTGTACATGGATGCGGCTTCCCACTGACGCTTCTCATTATCTGCTTTATTGGCAACGACGAATACTGGTTTGTTACTTCGTCGGAGCATCCGTGCCATTTCCTGATCAAGGTCAGTCACGCCTGCCATAACATCTGTGACCAGTAGAACAATGTCCGCTTCTGTGAGCGCAATCTGTACCTGTTCGCGTATTGCACGCTCAAAGCGGTCTGCACTTCGCGGCACATACCCACCCGTATCCACGAGTGCGAATTCTTTTCCGTTCCAGATTACCTGACCATAAATGCGATCCCGCGTAACGCCGGGAGCGTCATGGACAATCGCTTGGCGCGATTCCGTAAGTCGATTAAACAGCGTAGACTTACCCACATTCGGACGGCCAACAATCGCAACTAGCGCCATGGTTCTCTGGACTTATCGAACTCCTGTCTAAGCTTCCTGCAGCTGTTTACTGCAATATCTCAGACTAATAACCGTACAGCAGGATTCGTCAGGGCTTTTTTGTTCTCTGCACCACACTTTGGACTATTCCACATCAACATCTTCTCCACACCGTTGGCTCATTTTCCTGCAGCGTGTGATGATACTTTCACGGCTTGCATGTACGTTAATCACGTAACTCTCGTGCCTCGGGATTTGCACAAATCTGCTTCCAGGTCCAGCAATTGGAGGCGATTCCGCAGGGAAAATATCTATATTCTTCCTGTTGCCCGACAGCCGTTTATAATTCCCCTCTGGATCTATGTCCAAAAGGGCCGCAGTAACGCTCAAAAGGACCCTTCTGTATGATCTCTCTCCCTTCCACTCGCCAGAGTTCATGCGCCAACGAGGACCTTTCAAAGGCCTATCCTCCCAAGGCCAGCATTTCAGTGCCCATTCGGCAAGCTCCTCGCCACGTTCAACCAAATCGTTCTCCTTCCAGTCCGCATGCTGTTCAGAAAGTTGTCGCGTAAGCGTAACACTACTCTCCTTATAGAGCTCACGCTTCTCGTTATAGCCTCTATTACTAATTTCTGAATTGAAGTCCAGTCCAACCAGTGTAAGGTTTACAAGACTGTTTAAGTAGTTGTCGCGTATTTCGTCTACGTCATCCCCCAAGTAGTTTTCCCATTCCTTACCTAGTGTTCTCGGCATTATGTGCTCCAGTGACAAATCCTCAATCCTCGGTTGAGCTGGTCCTTTCCATATTTCTGAGTTGATAGTATATAGGATGGCCTTGGCTGCACCCGAAGCTTTACTTCCGTACGCTTTTCTCTTCTTTATGCCCTCCCTGACTTCTTCAGCACTGGGCACCGCGATTCGTGATCGCCGAAGCTTTCGAATTTCTCCAGTCCAGTGGTGACTGAAGTCTTCGGTATACCGAGGGCCCTTGCCATGCGCAAGTCTTGCAGCCTCAGTGTTGAGACCATTTGTCGGCTTACCTGCAAGCCATAGCCGCGTTAGCCAAGTACTGATTGCCTCTAAGGTTTCAATAAGTTCTTTTGCAGTTGCCCCAGTGCTATCAGGTCTTGTGGCATCATCCAGCAAACGGAGTATGAGTGGCCGAAGAACATCAATTCCAAGGCCCCGAAAATATTTCAGTAATTGATTGATGCGCTTATTTTTATACTTGTCGCCCCTACCAGTTATTATCCCATAGAGCTCCGCCAATCTGGCAAGGTCCTTGCACAACCAGATTCTGTCGTTCTCTGTATTCGAAACGTGCCACCATCTCCGCAAGTTTTCGTAGGTCCGCGTTTTGCCGCTATTTTCCCCCGTCTTCCACCGAAGAAAATCCCGAAGAAATTCGTCTATGTACTTGGGTTCTTGGACAGCTCCCAAATATGTCTCGAGTACGCACCAGTAACCTCGGTATACTTCGTCCTGGGCTTTCCTATCCAGCCCCATTAGGAGCCAATTTTTGGCCTTTTCTCCTTCTGTCAGTGGAACACCCGTTGCATTCAGGCTCTCGAAAATTTGCTGCGGATCGTCAGATGGACCACACCTGAAGCTTATAACTTGAAAGCGATTCAGTCCACCCATCAACCGAGATGGACCAACATCAGTCGTTGCTTTTCGTAATATTTTCCAAGCCGCAGTGACTTTACCTTCACCTCTGGGTTGGCCCTCAAGTATCCGTCTATACTCCTCGTCATCCTCGCCCTGCAGCTCCATCGTTATTGATGAGTCCAAACTGTTTTTCAACAGAATATCCCAGATCTTCTGGGCATTCCATTGCCCGGCTTTGCCATTTGGTCCCAACTCCCTCGCAATGCAGATTAATAGAATACTGATGGTTGCGAGACGTTGCTGTCCATCAACAACATGGTCTAAGGCAGGTGTGCCCGGCGGAGTACTTTCGGAATAGGTTATGAGCGTACCACCGAAATGTTGGACATTCTCATCTCTTACCTGCGCAATTGCTTTCAAATCTTGGACCAAGCGATCAATCGTTTTCTTGTCCCAACTATACCTGCGTTGCCACCTGGGCACAGAATATCGGACATTTCCTTGAAGCAATTTGAGAAAGCTAACTATTTGGGCACGCATTTCATGTTGATCTGGTTGTTGTAAACAAAGCAATTCATTCCGAGCAACCACATATGGTAAGAAGCAACCACAACAACCTTCTTGCTGCTGAATAAGGTGATACAACCAAGTGCTTCAATGCACTCGGGAAACTAAGCATTTGCGACCTGATCTTGGTCCAACGGAGAAATCAGCCCCTCAAGCTGAAAGCTTCCTGTCGCTTGAAGGCATAGATCGATCGATTCAGTACCTGTGTGTTGAATACACCAAGTTTACAGAGCGTATCAAAATCGCGAACTTTGAGACCCGTGACTTTCGTGAAGAGGTCTGGCTCGACGTTACGAATCACATCTACAAGACTTTCCTCCCTGTAGTCCGTTAAGTACATGAAAATTGGAATTCTGGCGAGAAATCGCAAAAGCGCTTCTTCAATCTTCTTGCGGTGTTTAGCCATTTCTCGCTTTTCCCTGCTAACAGCTGACTTTCGCCTACCCTCCGCCCTGGCCTTCTTCAACGACTTTTCTGCGGTTACAATTTTTGTTGCGTGCTTGCGCAGGGCACGAAAAGCTTCAATGTTTTCCAGAGATCGCAGGAGTTCCTCATCGTTAAGGATACCCTCCAGTACATTACGACTGAGATCTATCATGCGCGGGGATTGCCACCGCTTAGCCAACATGGCTGAACCAACACCAGATGTCGCCATATCCATCAAATCTGTCTCATTTAACTCAGTCAGTTTCCCATCATCATAGGCAAGTATGGGCAGGAAATTCAAAAACTCACGCACTTCAGACCTGGCACTGCCCTCGCCTTTCGCGTTGGCCTGTTGCGCACAGAATCCGTACACCATTTCCAGCGTGCGATTTTACGCAAAGTCGTATATGTAGGCTTCCGACTTGGTCACCTCTTGCCTGTTGGATTGTCATCCTTCAAACGCGTCCAAGGTGACTGAATCCGGAATGCATCCTGAAATGCGCGGCACTACAAGCTACATTAATTTGTAGCAAAATTAACAACCCCACGCGTATTTGATTAACTTGATTATCCTTGCCATGATTCGTCGCGTATACTCACGAGCTTGAATCCACTGGCAGAAAAAAATTATTGGAATATATCCGAGCGAGAGAGTAACTCATGAATGATGGACTTTCCCAGCACGAAGCTAGACTGCTTACCGGTCAAGAAGCGTTTCACGGGCAGAAAGTCCTGCCGCCGCTCCAACTGATTGACTTTTGGCGCTGGTCGGGCTCCATGCTTTCAGATAACACCACTCGAGGAGTTCTTGCTGAGTTTCTCGTTGCGGCGGCACTGGGACTTCACAAAAAGGTAAGGAGGGCATGGGATGAGTGTGATATTCGCACGACATCTAATACCTTAATAGAAGTGAAATCTGCAGCCTATAATCAGACATGGAAACAGTATAAATCTTCTACGATCCGGTTTGGGGTAGCACCTCACAGAAGCTGGAACGCGGAGACTGGAAAGTTCAGAGAAGGAAACAGGCGGTGGGCTGACATCTATGTTTTCTGCGTGTTTAAGGGAAAGAACTCTCTTGACTGCCTTGATATGAGTGAATGGGACTTTTATGTCATTGCTACCAGAGTCTTGGATCAAGAAGTTCCTCAGCATAAAACGATTGGTTTGAATTCTCTTAAAAAGCTCTCTCCACACAAATGCAGCTTCGAAGTTCTGCAAAAGGTGATTCTGGATGTCGAAAAGGAGGTAAAGGAGAATAGGCCCTCGTCTTTATAAATGTGTCATCGTTCCCACATTGAAAAGTCCATGCCCAGGTACCAGATGGTGTAGTTGTCTGGCCTGAATTAGTTTGACGGCAGCTTAAGTTTGACCTCTCCCTATTCTCCTCCCAATCGGTTGTTTTTGAGGATCAAATCTCTTCATTGAAGCCTCAACTTCCTTTTTTTCGTGGCGAACCCCCAGATAGGGGGAAGTTCAGGCCCGACGATTTCCCGATACGCAATCCACGCGCAGCCACCCATTATTTGTCAAAAAGTATCTGGGGACGAATATGCTACTATCAGAGGCCGCCCCAATATGTGAGCTACCGAAGGCGGTCTTTGTGCTCAATGTAGAGCGCCCGAAATAGCATGTACGACGTTTGAGCGGTCTCTCTCGTGAACCAGTAATTGACACCTGCACCGACCGCCGCACCAGCCAACGGGATGGTCTGTAACAGTTTTCGGCCGACCAAATTCTTTGCCAGCTCACGTGGCACATGCCTGGACTGGTCCGAAAATACCCCACGAACACGCCCCTGGTAAGTGCCGCCGCCCGCATAAGAGGCGGCGGCTATGCCCACTTCGTGCAAGGCACCGCTGCGGGCCTCCCGAGAATTGGCTGCCGCCGCATTGTAGATCGACAATACGATCGACCCATGCTCAGGCCCCATCATCGGAAATCCATATGCCGCCCCAATCCGCTGAATGAGATGAAGATTAATCGCGAAGAGCAACGGAATGTCTGCTGCGATAAGCATTACTCCACCCAGTCCTGTTCCGCCCCCACTGAGCGCAGCCATTACAGTATTCTGGGTGAACAGGCCCTTAGCTATGGTGTCGAGTGTTTCCAGAGGCGCGGTGCGTAAATCTTCGACGTTTTTGATATCCAAGCCCCTCTTGCGCGCCTCAGATTGGATACTGCCCAAGTCAACGGCCCACTTGGTGGCATCGTTGAGCTTAGATAAAAAGACACCAATAGCATCACTCATTTGATCTACGAGACTGGTTGGGACTCCTTGCTCCACCGCCCAGTCTACCGGACGCATGACCCAGTCCATCGCTCGAGCAACAAGGGAAGCATCGCCACGCAACCACGCGTCAACTTCCTTCTGTGCAGATCTTTCGTAAGATGTAAGCTGCATGACAACGCGTAAATTTCAGCCCAGTATGATCAATGTAACCTCCTACAGCAATATCAGACCCAGTACCCCAACTCCTACGCAATAGAACGCAAATGTATGCAGTCGTCCACGGCGAACAAAGTCAAGAACCACACGAATAGCAAAAATGCCTGCGCCGTACGCCATAACCGTACCAAGGAGTATCGGCAACCAGTCCACGGCTTCCAGAGATTGCAAAAGAGCCATCCCCTTGATCAGCGTCGCTCCGAGAATAGCCGGCAGAACCATTATGAATGAAAAATCCGCAGCAGCTTCAGGTTTAATGCCGAACAACAACCCAGTACTGATAGTAGCCCCTGATCTGGACATCCCCGGAAGAAGTGATACCGCCTGTGCAACACCCATAAACAGAGACTTCCATAGTGTGATCTGGCCACCCTGCGACCGTGCCAGTATCGTAAATCCAAGCAATACCCCCGTCACGATCAACATCATGCACGCGAACCAAGGGCGCGCATAGGTCCATTCTAAGTGTAGATCAAGGAACACATACGCCATACCGGCAGGGATGCTCGCGAAAATTACCAACCATGCTGTCCGCACGTTTGTATTAGTGTGGTAGGCTTTGCGGGTATGCAGTAACGTGCGGACCGTATCTGTTACAATCGCCCCCAATCGATGCCTGTACACCGTCATGATGCTGAATGCCGTGCCTGTGTGAAGCAAAACTTCGAACGTCACATCCGGCGTAAGCTGAATCCCAAGCACATGCTGCGCGAGAACAAGATGCCCGGAGGAAGAAACAGGGAGGAACTCTGTTAATCCCTGCAATAATCCCAGTATTATCGCCTGCCACCACGTCATGGATAAATATTTTTGTCGCGCAACTGAAGATATCTCATGGCAAGGCGGGTTCAACCATCACGACTTCCTCACGACTCACGGCAACCTCACCAGTTGGAGTACCCCGTACCTTACGAACGTACTTGCGCGGGGTAACAATAACCGGAGCCACACTGCTGGTTCGTGCCTTGCTGTGCCAAGCCACAATCGCCGCCGCCTGCTCTATTAGATGATTGCTTGGCCGCGCATCACGCCCAGGCAACCTTAGAACCGCGTGCGCCCCGCTTACCCCACGTGCATGCATCCATAAATCAAACGGACGTGCATACTGGAGTGTTAGGACCTCACTCTCCTTTGCATTACGACCAACCCACAGTTCATAGGGGGGCACAAGAGGGTAGCGCCTGAAAGGTTGATTGGGGCGCACAGACTGCTTATGTGTCTTCTGGAATGCTTTGAGATCCTTTTGCGTTCGGGTTTTTTCCAATGCCTGCAACTGCTGCTTCAATGACTCCGCTTTCTCCTCGGCCTGTCTGATGAGTGTATTCAGGTGCGCACGGGATGTGCGTGCCTTGCGTGCTTTCGAGTAATAGCGTTCAGCATTCTGCAGAGAGTTCAGTGCCGGATCCAGTGATACAGTCAATTCAGTTTCGGGATTAAAAACATCCTGGATACGCACACAGTGCTTACCTGTCGGCAACGGCGGTGAGGCCATCAAAATATGTCCCAATCGTTCATATTCATCTGCACGCGAGGGACGAGACCGCTCAACTCTCATTCGTTCGGCTGAACGCTCAGCTTTGTCCAGCATCCGCACGAGGGTTTTTCGTAGAGGTTCATACTGTGCGCGATAGGCCCTCTCTGAGAGCGCATGTCGCGCATAAGTATGCAGCCCATTATCTATATCGCTGTACACACGTACATCCTCCCCACTTCGCGCCTTGAGGGGAATGAGTGAGATCGCAGCTGGATCCTGGTACACATACAAGGGTCCTTGTGCACTCAGCAGCCGTTTGTGCAATGTCTGGGCCACTTCAAATACCAGAGTCGCATCAAGTGTTTCTGCGCTGCGCCCCTTCAACTCCTGAACCTGCATAACTTCCCTGGCCTGATCCCTATTGAAACGCACAAAAATACGTTGTATGGCCTTTATTGCACTGCCGCGTGCATCCTTCCAACGCTTGGCAAACTCCACAACATTCGTGGGCTCTGGCGCAGCGCACAAAGGGGGAAGCTCCGCGGGGGCACGTTTACGAAACGCCTCCTGTACCTGGCCTTTTTTGTTTGCCAGAAGCACATTGGCGCGAGCCCCATACAGATGCGCCTGAAGCTGAATACCTCCCGTACACTTCAAAGTTAGAACGCGATCACTATCCGAAACCATGATCTCTATAATTGACCGCCCGCGTAGTAATCGTAACAGGGGCTTAACGTTGCGTCTTGGGCGCCCTACCTCTGTACGCCTGAATGCACCGATAATTGGCGCGTGTGTCAGGAATGACGCCGCCGTAACAGCACCATCCTGTTCGAGTGCTACGGTCAATTCCCCCGGTGAATGGGACCAAGCATCCAGAACTTTGCTGCCTGGAAGAATCTCATTCCAGGCGCGGGCAAGCCGGCGTAACAGATAATAATTGTTTAGCATCCTGGATGCTGCACAAAAAGGCAGCACTTGTTCGATCGACACACCCCACCGGATGCACTCGAGATTAGCAGTGTTGTACCTCAGCAGGTCAAAAATTGAACCATGGATACGCTTCCTCTTCTACTCTACCACGATTTGACTGGTTACAGATGCGCTAAACCGGTCACCGTTACCATATTGTCCATCAATGCGTCAAAATTATGCGAACAAACTGTATCGCTAACCGCCGAGTCTGATAAGTTGCGGAATACTACTAACATAGCCTGTACGATCATTGATATCGCAGCAGCACAGCGTCGATGCGAGTAATGCAAACGCCACACTCGATTGCTCGAAAATGTGTGCCTAATTCCCATGAAATTATTTCGTTGTTGCCGTAGGAACTATCACGCACGAACATCCGAAAATACTCCTCGCTGCAGTTACGGACTTGTGAGGGGCTCCATGAGGGAATAAACCATGGCTGTGTTTGTCGGTGGATTTTTAGGTATATTCTTACCGTGGTTCTACCCAAAGACGCACCACAGTGGTGATATCCACGGGTTGGGTGCACTTATATTGACGAGATCACAATGAAACGTTACATCTGCCTCGCCACCCTTGCCCTTTTTATCACGCATTTAGCCGGTGCACAACAGATCCCGTCGATGATTGGTTCACGCGTGCAATGTACTGACAACACGGCCGCCGGCCACGCATGCAGCAACGTTGACATGCTATCCCGCTTGTCGATGCAGGATATGGAGATTGAGTACATCAACGACATTTGGGGGTGGGTTGACCCGGATACAAAACGTGAATATGTACTCCTAGGTGCGTTCTCTTCAGTAGTTTTTGTTGATGTTACTGATCCCATAAACCCCATTTACCTGGGCCAACTACCAGGCCATGATTCACAAGTGAAGACCCTTTGGCGTGATATGAAGGTTTACAAAAATCACATGTATGTAACGGTTGATGGGAATGGCATGAATGGTGTACAGGTCTTTGACCTAAGTCAACTGCGCTCTTATAGTGGCATCCCTATCAACTTCCAGGAAACTGCTGTCTACAGCGCGATCACAACTGCGCACAACATTGCTATAAATGAGGAGACCGGCTTCGCATACGTTGTGGGGTACAGGCTGTCGCATTTGGGGGGGGGTGTCGCTGATACATGTGGTGGGAGAGGACTGCATATCGTGGACATCCGGGATCCGGTCAATCCAGTCTACGCCGGCTGCTTTTCAGATTTATTCACCGGCAGAGGCGGCAGTGGGTATACACACGATGTTCAATGCGTAATCTACCGCGGGCCGCAGATCAAGTACCAAGGCAGAGAAATCTGCATCGGATCGAACGAAACCCACATCAGCATAGCCGACGTGACCGATAAGGAAAACCCCGTGGCATTGGCAGCAGCAGACTACCCGCACGTGGGGTATTCACATCAGGGCTGGCTCACCGAAGACCATAAATATTTCCTGATGAATGATGAGTTTGATGAGCGGCATGAGAATCCGGTAACTAACACGCGCACAATTATTTGGGACCTGTCCGACCTTGATGACCCAATCTACCACTCCTCGTTCAGTCACTCGACAACATCAATCGACCACAATCTCTACGTGCACGGCGACTACCTATACGCAGCCAACTATACCACCGGCCTGCGCATCGTGGATATTTCAGATATCAAAAAACCCCGGGAAGTGGCACACTTCGACACACATCTGATCTCCGATAACAAAGGTTTTGACGGAGCTTGGAGTTCATTTCGCTTTCCTGAGAGTGGCACTACAGTAGTTGGCAGTTATCCAGACGGTCTATTCATTCTAGATCCGATGCCGGGCATGATTACGAGTACTGATGGATCGGCAGAAATCCCTGAATCCTTTTCGCTCTCGTCTGCATACCCGAACCCTTTCAATCCTACTACATCCACAGTGCTCGCACTGCCTGAACAGGCTGAGGTGCGCGCAGAAGCTCTTGATCTGCTTGGGCGGTCCGTCAATGTGATACACCACGGGGTACTGCCTGCAGGCGAGCATACGCTGACCTTTGACGCAGGGAATCTGCCAAGCGGAACTTACTATATCCGGGTTCAGACAGACCGATATGTGACCGGCACGAAGGTCATATTGATCAAGTAAGAAACTTAAGCAGGGCGAAGCCCCCTGCGAGGAGCACTGCAAAAGCAATTGCGAGCCAGTTAAAGTAGCGATCAACGAAGCTGCGTACTGGTTCTCCAAAGCGCCAGATCAGGATGCTCACAAGCATGAACCGTGCTGTGCGACTGGTAGCTGAGGCCAAGAGGAACAGTGGAAAAGATGTGTCAAAGGCACCGGCACTGACGGTGAAGAGCTTATAGGGAATGGGCGTGAATCCTGCGGTAAAGATGATCACAAAACCCCACTCTTCAAACCTCTGCCCCAAATCCGCATAAACCGCCTCACTGAATCCGGGGATATTGTGAAAGAAAAACTGTGCGAGCGCCGTAAACCCATCGGGGGTCAGCCACGCGTAATGACCCAGTGCGTATCCAATCATCCCGCCACAAAGTGAACCTGCACTGCACAAGAGCCCGAAGTACAATGCCTTCCTGCGTTGGCCCAGTGCGAGCGCAATCAAAAGTACATCCGGGGGAATAGGAAAGAACACCGACTCAGCCACGGCCAGCACAAACAGCGCCACCGCACCATAGGGGGACTCGGCCCAGCCGAGTACCCAATCATATAGCCGCCTGATCCAGTGCAAGACTACCTACTCTATCCCGACGCGTTCTCTGAAACGCGGATGATTGTATATCTCCGGCGGACAATGCTCCCTGAACTGCTTCTTGTACTCTGGATTTAGCTCAAAGGACTTTGACAGCGCATCCAGGCACAAATCAACCTTCCCGAGCATAAACAGAAGTTCAGAATACTGATACCATGCCTCTGAGCACTCCGGATCGAGTTCGATTACACGCTCATAAGCTTTGCATGCCTTGCGTGTCTCTCTGTTTTGGGACAGCACTGATGCATACTCCATCCAGACTCGATAATCATCAGGCAGTAACTCTGTCATCCTCCTGAACGAGTTCGCCGCTTTCCGTGTGTATCCTGCAATTAATTCGGCATCGCCCCTACAACACCAGAAATCCAGATTATCATCAGAAAGCTCGGTAGCCCGGGTATGAGCCTTAACGGCTAAACGGTGCCGCCCCATCGCCGTATAGCAGCAACCGAGTCCATGCCATGCCATAGCAAAGTCAGACTCAACATCGAGCGCCTTCCGAAACAAGCGAACGCTGCGATCCAAGTCATCCAGCTCTGCAGCAGCAAGCGCCATATTGCAATACGCCTGCGCATCATCGCCCAGACGATCAAGAACCTCCTGATAACACTCTATCGCCTCCTCAAAGCGCCCAAACAGTGCTAGTGTGTTACCTCGATTATGGTAACCCGGTATAAAGCTCGAGTCAATATCCAGGGTGAGGTCGTAGCAGCGTAGGGCCTCCTCCATCCGCCCGAGTTTCGTCAGTACGACTCCTTTATTAAACCAGGTCTCACACGAATACGGATCTAAATCAATTTGGCGAGAATAGGCATCCAGACTAGCCTCGGAATCCTGAAGAAGATCGTAGCAGTACCCGAGCTCAAACCAAACATCCGGATGCTCCGGGTTTCGATCTGCACACATCTGCAGGTTAGCAACAGCCTCTTCGATCTTGCCTAGCCGGGCCGATGCACAACCCAAATGGAAGTTAGCATCCTCATTAAGCGGATCCACACGAACAGCCTCATCAAAACGCTTAATGGCCTCATCGACACACCCAAGTGCCTCAAGCGTTAGGCCCATATTGAGCAAAATCTCGCTGTCCTGGGGATTTAGACTGAGCGCTTTTTCCAATGACTGGTGCGAATCTTCATAACGGCACAGGTTCCCTAACAAAACACCCCGCTTGAGCCAGGTATATGCAGAAAAAGGCTGAACTGTCAGAATCTGATCTATTGCAGAAAGAGCCTCCTCAAACCGGCCGGATTCAAAGTAATGGAATGCTATTTTATCAAGCGAATCAACATCAAAATACGTTCCAGGACTCCTGCGCTCAAAAGCATTGATCAAGGCCTTGATATTCTGACCCTCAGACGAATCGTCGTCTCTGTAATCATAATAAATACTCATTGAACTACCTCAATGGGCTTATCAAGCGTATGCTGCAAGTTACGCAAATACGCCCGAAATTTCAAATGTATGGGGATTTTTTTGCTCCAGGAAAACCTGATTTTCAGCTATTCTGTAACTCTGCCAGCCGGAACACGCTGGATCCCCCGGTGTAAGGTATACGTCAACTCACACGATACTGCATTGTCCAGACTCTCCAAAGATCAGCGCCGGGAAGTCCGCGACCGCTTTCAAGCATTTCTAAAACGTAGAGGCCTGCGGCAAACCCGGGAACGACTTGTCGTTCTTGATGCCATATACGATGCCAAAGGTCACATAGATGCAGATACGCTGCACTTTCAACTGAAGCAGCAGAAGCACTCTATCAGCCGTGCGACCGTCTACAATACGCTCAGTCTGCTTCTGGATTCCGACCTCGTGGTCCGTCATCAGTTCGGAAACTCACAGGCCAAATATGAACCCTCCTTCCGCTTTTGGCAGCATGATCATTTAATCTGTCTGGATTGTCACCACATCATGGAATTTTGTGATCCACGCATCCAAAGCATCCAGGAAATGGTTGCAGACATATATGCTTTCGAAATAAAGCGCCATGCACTTAACCTCTACGGTCACTGCCAGCGAGCAGACTGTGCCAACCGCAGCGCAGCAGCGTGAGTAGACAACCACCTCACCAGCTTCTGCGCGAATTGGCCCACCCTCAGCTCCACCACACACACTGTATACGATTCCCTAATCTTTCCACACGGATGAATCATCGACCTCTGGGCGCTCCCAATAAAACAGGCTGCGATTCCGCGGATGATGTCCGATTTCGTTCATGGTTGATGCATCGTAAAGGCGGCCGTTAATCATCACATGCGACACATTTACTGACTGACGCAAATCTTGAAGTGGATCACCGTCAATGATCGCAAGGTCCGCGAGCTTTCCAGGCTCAATTGAACCCAGCTCCTGCTCCAGTCCCAGATAGCGCGCACCATGCAACGTAGCACTGCGCAGGGCCTCGTGTGCCGTCATGCCCCCCTGCTCCAGCATCCATAACTCCCAGTGTGCCGCCAGGCCCTGAAGCTGACCATGGGCTCCGACCTGCACTATGTTGCCCTGATCAATCAGCTTTTTCGTTTGCCGGGCAACTTCAATGTAGTAGTAGTCATCCTCTGCAGCTGTGATCCGTCGCCGGGAACGAGCATCTACAATTGAGCGCGGTACAAATTGCAGCAGCCGCTCATTCTCCCACACGTTATCCTCTTGGTACCAGTAATACTCGCCCGAAAGTCCACCGTAGTTCACGACCAGCGTAGGGGTGTAGCCCGTCTCTGTGGCCTGCCATAACTGAAGCACATCTTCGTACAGGGGAGCGACCGGTAGATTATGCTCAATGCCCGTATGCCCGTCCAGAAGCATGGTCACGTTGTGGAAAAAGGTTGATCCTCCCTCAGGCATAACCAGTATCTCCTGTTCTCTGGCAGCCTGCATTACCTGTTGACGCTGCTCCCGACGGGGCTGATTGTAACTCTTGACCGAAAACGCCCCCACGGCCTTCATACGCCGCAGGTGGGACCGTGCATCATCCAAATTGTTGACCACCGCCTTAAAATCGCCGTCGGCTCCGTACAGAATGGTTCCGGTAGAATAAATCCGAGGCCCGACAATGCGCCCGGCCCGCACCATCTCGCTGAGTGCGAACACCGTTCCTGTGTTGGCAGATGGGTCATGGGCAGTAGTCACTCCAAAAGCCAGATTCGCATGGTATCCCCAGTTTTGCTCCGGGAGCGGCCCACTCACAAAGTGGTTTGCATGTGCATGCGCATCAATAATACCGGGAATAATCGTCTTCCCCGATGCATCAACAACCAGTGCATCGTCTGGCACTTCCACATTCTCGCCAACCGCTACAATATGTGCCCCATCTACCACTACCGTACCCTGATCAATCACTTCATCTCCCCGCATCGTAACAATCCTGGCCCCTGTAAATGCTATCCGGCCGGACGGCTGATCCACCTGTGAGCGCAGCCCGATCGCCATCCCGACTGTGTCTGCGGGCGGTAAGGAGTCCGGAGCCCCGGCCACAAAAGAAAAGCTGTTAGCCAAGTCGCGCGTATAGTACTCTGGCCCCAGTACCCAGTAGAGCTCCTGACTGTCTGCGGACCAGTGTAAGCTAGTACCTGCATCTCGAGTCACCTTGGAGATCGGAATGGCTTTTGTCTCTTTGTTCAATGCAACCGCAGAGCCGGTTTCAACATGAGGGGCGATATACACATTAAAAAGATCTGAGAACGCGACCCAATTACCATCTGGACTCGGCACTATGTTAGCCACGTATTTTAGCGTATAGTGTGTGCGCTCATCGGCGCCGCTCAAATGAACACTGCGATAGGACTTGTTCAGACCACCTCCAGACAAAAAATATATCCGCTCACCGGTAACATCGAAGCGGGGCTCTCTCCCATTTTCCCGGATAAGCTGTGGCTCACCTCCTGCAGCAGGCATCCAGTACAGTCCCGGCTCTGTTCCGTGCAGGTAACCCAGAAGCGAATTCCCTGTACCTCGGCGATAAACAATCTTCGAACCATCCGGGCTGTAACGGGGTGTATGATAGTAGCCTGGACGCTCTGTGAGCAGTTCAGGAGCACCACCGTTCAAGGGAACACGATAGATGTGTCCGAGCGCAGCATCGCTCCATGTGGTGTAAACGACGTATTGGCCATCCGGACTGAATGCGGGTTCATGCTCAAAATGATCATCTTCGGTCAACCGTACGGGCTCACTGTCCGGCAATGACTTCTTCCACAGCTGACCCAATGCATTGAACACCAGCGTCTGTTTATCCGGTGAAGTAACAGCCTGCCTGATCATCTTTACATCAAACGATTCCGCATGCACAGACTGAGGATAACGCACTGTAGCCGCTACACGCTGCTCTACATTAGCCGTGAACGGAATCAGCGTCACTGTACTTGACTCAACCCCAATCCGGTACAAGTGGCCCTTGGCCCAGATAACGATACTCTTGGAGTCTGGCGTCCAGTCAAAGCCCGGATAGACCCCAAAAATCGCCCAGGCCTCCTGCTGATCATGACTGAGCCCGTCAAAAAGGGGCCGCTGGGCACCTGTCTGGCGGTCATACAGATACAGCACGCTCTTGGAGCGCACACGGCGCACAAAAGCAACCCACCGCCCATCCGGTGACGGCTGTGCCCGTACAGCCCCTCCACTTCCGGTAATTAGGTTGATTATGCGCCCTGTCTGACGATCCAACCGTCGAATGACATAGATCTGCCCGTGAGGATCCTTGTTATACTGGAACGTACTGCCACCGCTCATATCTTCACTGAAGTAAACGTAGCGGCCGGAGGGGCTCACAGCAATATCATTGCCCTGGTCCTGTTGGTCATTCTTGCGTTTTGTGAGTTGCAGGCCCGCACCCCCGCTTATATGATACATCCAGACCTCACCCGCTCCCAGTGAACGCGTACTGGTGAAATGTTTGCGTCCGAGCAAATATTCCCCGTCGGGAGTCCAGGCAGGTCCATTCAAAAGGCGGAAATCTTCCTTGGTAACCTGCTGCAGATCGGTTCCATCGGCAGCCATCGTCCACAAATTGTCCCCTCCACCCCGATCACTCGTAAATGCAATCCGGCCACCCTCTGGACTGAAGCGTGGCTGCACATCGAACGCAGGTCCACTAGTAAGTGCCTGGGCCTCACCGCCCCCAATCGGCAGTGTATACAGGTCTCCCAGAAGATCGAACACGATGGTTTGTCCGTCCGGACTCACATCCAAGTTCATCCATGTTCCTTCGCTGACCGTGAACTGGACAATGTTGGCTGGACCATGCTCGGCCGAAACATCCCACTTCTGTGCCTGCGCTGTGGAAACGCAGATCAAACCAGTCAGGAAAGAGAAAAAACAGGGGCGGATATTCATGAACCTATTGGTCGGGTTTGGTGCCCGGCTCAGGCCACGAATTTTCGAAAAGCCACCGAAGTATTGTGGCCGCCGAAGCCAAATGCATTGGACACCGCTACGTCTATTCGACGTTTTTGCGGCTTATTGAACGTGTAGTTCAGATCACAATCTGGATCTGGTGTGACAAAATTTATCGTCGGAGGCACGATGTCATTACAGATCGCTTGAATCGTTGCGATCGCCTCAATCGCTCCTGCCGCACCCAGCAAGTGTCCGGTCATGCTCTTGGTGGAAGAGACATTCATCTCGTAAGCGTGCGCACCAAAGACCTGTTTTACGGACTTGGTTTCTGCGATATCCCCTAAGGGTGTGGCGGTCCCGTGCATGTTGAGGTAATCAACATCTTCGGGCTTCAAATGTGCATCGGCCAGCATATTGCGCATCGCGAGCATTGCTCCATGCCCATTCGGATCGGGGGCCGTGATATGGTTGGCATCAGCACTCATACCAATCCCAATGATTTCGGCATAAATGTTTGCTCCGCGGGCCTGTGCACGCTCGAGCGATTCAATCACAAGAACCCCGGCCCCCTCACCAAGCACGAACCCATCGCGGGTTTTGTCGAACGGGCGACTGGCTGTCGCAGGATCATCATTACGTGTTGAGAGCGCCCGGAGGGCGTTAAAGCCTCCGATCCCCAACTCGCTGATTGCAGCTTCCGCCCCACCACACAACGCCGCATCAATCATACCACGCTGCATCATCATGAAAACATCACTGATGTTGTTATTACCCGTAGCACAAGCACTAACTACACAGTAATTGGGACCGCGGAATCCATAACGAATCGAAACATGTCCACTAACAATATCCGGTATCAACTTCGGGATAAAGAACGGGGAAATACGTCGGGGACCATGCTTAACGTAGCCCTCCGTCTGCTCATGAAAAACCTGGAGCCCCCCAATCCCGCTACCAATGATCACAGCAGTCCGATCTCGCTCGTCCTGGGACATCTTATCCGGTTCCAGGCCCGAATGCTCCACTGCCTGCGCAGCTGCAACCACCGCATACTGGGCAAAAGGATCCATCTTCCGCGCTTCCCGCCGATCAAAATGATCGGAAGGATTGAATCCCTTTACCTCGCAAGCAAACTTGGTAACGAATCTCTCTGTGTCGAAGTGGGTGATCGGTGCTGCACCACTCCTACCCTCCACCAATCCTTCCCAGAAGAGATCTGGAGAGTGTCCAAGAGGGGTCAGCGCCCCCATCCCCGTCACTACGACACGACGCGATTTGTGTGGAATGGCCATGCCTAAAGCGTCCGGTAAGGAGTCGTCAAGAGGTCTTTTCGGCGAGGTACTCTATCGCTTTTCCAACGGTAGCGATCGTCTCAGCATCCTCATCTGGAATACTTATTTCGAACTCTTTCTCGAACTCCATGATCAATTCGACGGTATCAAGGGAGTCTGCTCCTAGGTCGTCGGTGAAGGAGGCATCCGCCTGAATGCTGTCCTCGTCTACGCCTAACTTGTCGGCCACTATTGCCCTGACCCTATCTTCCAGTCCTGCCATTGCTATTTTTGTTATGTCTTGATGTTAAGAATACACAGCATACTACTTCACGCAGCGCCGAAGCACCAAATTACGGCAAAATCGTGAATTTTTTACTGTTTCGTGAGTTGAACCGTAAATTCTCCCGTTGAACCAGCCATACCGCATAACGGTTCTAGTCTTTCTACACTTGGTTATATCACTTTTAATGGCCTATTTATTTACATCTGAGTCAGTGTCCGAAGGACATCCAGACAAAGTCGCAGACCAGATCTCGGATGCCATCCTGGACGAATACCTAAAACAGGATGCAAACAGCCGTGTCGCCGTTGAAACAATGGTTACCTCCAACAACGTCATCCTAGCCGGCGAAACCCGCGCTTTGGCACAGGTGGATCACGAGGCGGTGGTCCGTAAAGTTCTTCGCCGCATTGGGTATACCTATACTGATCTGGATTTTGCCGCCGACTCGGTTTGTGTAACCGATCACATTCATGAACAAAGTGACGATATATTCGATGGTGTCGGAGACTTGGGCGCCGGGGATCAGGGCATGATGTTCGGGTTTGCCTGCCGCGAGCATGAGTTGTCACTCATGCCAATGCCCCTCATGTACGCCCACCAACTCGTATATGAACTGGCCCAAATACGTAAGCATGAATCCATTATGCCATATCTGCGACCAGACTCGAAGAGTCAGGTAACCGTTCAGTATGACCATACAGGAAGGATCCCGCAGAGAATCCACACTATAGTTATCGCCACGCAGCATGATGCCGACATTGAACAGGACCAGATCAGGGCGGATGTGAAAACCCACCTGCTACCGCGTGTTATTCATCCCCGTTTCATTGACGATGAGCTAATACTTTATGTCAACCGTACAGGACAGTTCGTGATCGGCGGACCGCATGCCGACGCTGGATTGACCGGCCGCAAAATCATCGTGGACACTTATGGCGGACGGGGGGCACATGGAGGCGGTGCTTTCAGCGGGAAAGATCCATCGAAGGTGGACCGTTCAGCTGCGTATACCGCACGCTACGTAGCTAAGAACGTAGTGGCAGCCGGTTTAGCCGATATGGTCGAAATCCAGCTTGCCTACGTAATCGCCAAACCTCAGCCCGTGTCTATCTACGTTAACTCATCCGACACTGTAAAACACGGTCTTTCGGATACCGACCTGACGGAAATCATACGGAATACTTTTGATTTAAGCCCCGCGGGCATCACTAATCACCTCGGACTCAGACGGCCCATCTATCAGAAAACTGCTGCCTACGGCCATTTCGGTCGCAGCCACTTCCCATGGGAACAGCTGGATGCGGTGGAGAAACTCCGCGTCTACACGAAGTCTGCAGCCGCATAGATGACCAACACCTCAGTATGGGATACAAGTCCCTTATCGTATTAGCACTCATACTCCTCTACACTATTCGCGCAGAGGCCCAGGATCGTCGCGGAGCAATAGAGTCGCTCCCGGCAACCTCCCAGGCTGCCGTCGTAACTGAGAACATCTGGGGGCATATACCCAGTACACGCGTACAGAACGGCAGGATTGATGAAGAGCTTGGGATTTTTCGAGCAGTTTATCAGCTGAACCCGACGATCACCCCGGAAGCCACTGCTGAGGCAACCGCGCGCAAATGGTTGGCCGACGATGGCACCCGATTCGGTATCGGCACACCTGATGTACTCGAACTGGTCAATGAAAAACAGTCCTTCGGTGCACAGCATCTAACCTTTCAACAAACACTGGCCGGTGTCAAAGTATACGGGCGCTTCGTGCACGTAAATCTGGATAAAACGGGCTTGCCTGTTATGGCAATCAGCGGCTATGCCCCTCACCTGGAGGGTATCACCTCTTTTAATCCTGTACCTGCATTAAACGCAACACAAGCCGAATCCCTAGCACAACGTGCGATTTCTGAATCAGGTGCAAGTTCAAGGGCCCCCGAACTCCTCATACTCCCCGACAATCCACCCCGCTTGGTCTGGCGCGTTATCGTCTGGCCGGATTCCTATCCGGGCGAATGGGAAGTCGTACTGGATGCGAACACAGGAGCACTGATTCATTTGATGGATTTGCGCATGTTCTCTCGTGCACATACAGAGGACTTACCTGTCCAACAGGCCCATCTCCCGGATCCAGAAGAAACCAACAAGCGCACATCAGGCTACGGATGGATATGGATGTATGACCCCCTGACCGCCTCCGGCCAACCTTACGGGGGAGACTATGTAGATAACAACGACCAAGACAGCGACGCACTGACCGGCCTACTCACAACCGAAACACTTTGGAATATTGATCAAAACTCCAACGATGGCCTATACCGGCTGAATGGACCATGGGTGAGAATCGTAGGCCCTTATGCGCCCGAAGAGAGCGATGAGAACAATTTCAAGTACACGCGAAACGACAAGCGTTTTGAGGCAGTTATGTCGTACTACTTCATTGACCAGAGCCAACGCTACATACAAGATCTGAACCTTGGACATCCTGTACCGTCGACCCCGGTAAGGGTAGATCCACACGCAATCCCCGAAGATCAATCCTACTTCCAGTACTGGACCAACTCACTGCACTTCGGAGACGGTGGCGTCGACGACGCAGAGGATGCCGGCGTGATTCTTCACGAGTATGGTCATGCAATTATGTATGAGCATATGGGTTTCCCCACCCTGATCTCCGGGGAGCAGGGAGTGCTGGCCGAAGGATTTTCGGACTACTGGGCTGTCTCATATCGTAGACATCTCATGGAGTCTGGACAGGTTCCGATGGGTGACTGGCGAGAAGTCTTTCCCTGGGATGGCGTCTTCTGGGGCGGAAGACGCGCCGATGGTGCTGATCACTATGATACTATCGAGCAAGATTGTCGCGACAATTGCAATTATTACAACTACGCGCGAACATGGTCCGCGCTCATGATGCAGCTCTGGGAACGTATCGGACGCGAGACAACTGATCGCCTGCATGTTGCAGCCTTTCCTTACCTGGCTGGCAATTTTACGCTTGCAGATATGGCTCAGGCACTAGTGCTGGCAGATGACGCGTTGTACGACAAACTTTACTTTGGCCAGATTTATGATATCTTCGCGCGAAAAGGGTTTTTCGGATCTACCGTAGGCATACCCGAAATCACACATACTCCACCTCAGCGCCATGCCGACCTCAGTACTCCCGTTCAATTTGAGGCTAACATTGAAGCACCTGGTTTTCCGATCATCCGTGCAGCGGTGGTCTTCCGTCTGAATTCAGGGAATTTTCTGACGGCAGACATGATCAACGAAAGCCAGCAGACCTGGAAAGCTGAGGCAGAATTGCCCCCTAACACTCAGTCCCTGGAATACTATATCCAAGCGTCTACGGAGATCGCTTCTATAAACCTCCCCGTGTCTGCGCCTCGGGAGCTTTTCAGCGTAAAATTAGGTTCAGACACACAGGCACCTGAGATCCTCTACACTCCTGTCACACATGTAACGCCGGAGCAGATCCCTCTGACCGTTTCTGTCCAGGTAACGGATAATGAAGCCGTATCGAAGGTGGAACTCCAATACACAAAGACCCTCCCCAACGATCAGGGTGCCGAAAGCGGGACCCTCCTCCTCCTGGAACACGATGTAGATGACGCATATTCCGGCATACTATCGCTGACCAGCAATACAGGAGAGCCTGTACCCGGAACCTGGATGGAGTATCGGATACTGGCTTACGACGAAGCCGATCCGCCCAACGTCGCTCATTTTCCACTTGTGGGAGAAGCTCAGCTGAGACTTGATGTGATTCCCGGACCCAATGAGCTCGGAGCATGGAATTCATCGGAATGGGCTGGACTTACATCCGGCGAATGGGCGCCAGATGATTCTATTTTCGGGTATAAGGGTCCACTCTGGGTAACCGTGCCGGATGCTCCCTACAGTGATATGCCTGCACTAAGCCTGCTGTCTATGCCCGAGGTCAACGTTGCCGGATACCCTGATGCACATCTGGAATTCTGGCACTGGTATGATTTTGAACATACCGGTGTGCCTGGCCCAGGAGACGTTGACGGTGTGGTTTATGATGGTGGTCAAATTCAGATTTCGACGGACGGTGGCCAATCCTGGACGGTAGCCGAACCACAATGGGGTTATAACGGGGTGGTGGACGACACGCGTGGGAACCCGCTGTCAGGAACCTCGGCCTTTGGGGGCTCCAGCTTTGGCTGGCGTCGTGTTCGCGTACCGCTCCCAGATGCACCTGAAGATGTTTTTCGGTTTGAGGTCAGCGCGCGGCTGGCATTCGGTGCAGGAAACGGAAATTCGGAATCCACCACGCATAACTTTGCAGGATGGGCGGTCCGGGATGTACGCGTTCTGGCGGATCCCCCTGCGGATCAATCACCCCCAACGATTCTGTACGCTCCGTTTGCGCACCGCTTCATCAAATACGGCGAACCCAGTACGCATATTCAAATGGCTGTCGAAGATGACACCGGCATAGAATCTATCCGGCTAAATCTCTACGAAGTGAGGGATTCACATCTGGAGCCCCTGGGAATGTACCGGTTCAGACCGACACTGGAAACCCCGGACTGGTTTTACGCAGATGTCCCTGTGCCGAGTTTTCAACAGAGTGGAGTACTGGGATATCACATAACGGTCAGGGACTTTGACGGCAATATTCGTACCCCCGGCGGAGATCCCCCCGGAACGTTGCTGAGGTTATATCTCACTACATACAGCCCCGTTGCGGCACTGTATGACGCACATACTAGCGGCGACTGGGAGGTTTCTGATAGCGGTTACCTTGCAACGACGGGTACATCACATCAGCAATCCGCCATAGTACTCAGGCCCGTTTACTTTTCAGAAAATTCGCAGCGTACAATGCTGTTATTGCTGCATACCTACCACCTCAACCAGGGAACTTCGGCACATGTAAGTGTGACAGAAGATGGCGGTTATACCTGGACAAGACTGGTACCCAGTAATGGATATCCGGCGATGACTCAAAGCGGAGAAAGTGTCTTTGCAGGCGAATCTCCGTCGATGATAGAGTCCTGGTTTGATCTTGGATCCCTTCAGCAACCCTATCAACTTCGCCTGGATTTAACTAATAGTGGTCAACAGGCGAACGGAAGCTTTTGGAAAATACTGAATGCCGAGTACTATCTGTTGTCGGGAGATACACCGGTTATCCCCACACCCACGGATATTGTGCTCTACCCGAATTTCCCAAACCCGTTCAGGGAGCAGACCAACATCAGCTACGTTCTGCCGGAAACCATGCCGGTGCGTATCAAAATCTTCAACATACTTGGCCAGGAAGTGCAGAGCGTCGTCGATCGTGTACACGAGGCCGGAGGATATGCAGTAAACGTGGACATGAGTCGTCTAGCACCGGGGACGTACTGGATTAGAATGGAAGCTGGCACCGACGTACACCAACAATCAATGACGCTTGTCCGCTAAACGAACGAGTAAGAAGCATACGGGTTTGAGCGCCCACCGTCAATTAAGTTGATAAACCAATGAATCACGTAGAGGGGCAGTATAAAGTCCGCGATCTGAGTCTGGCTGATAAAGGCCGAATGCGTATTGAATGGGCAGAAAGCCGAATGCCCGTACTCATGCGATTGCGCGAAGAGTATGCCCAATCCAAACCATTTGCAGGTTATAAGATTACCGGCTGTCTGCATGTGACCAAGGAAACCGCCGTCCTGATTGAAACCTTGGCCGCATGCGGGGCCAAAATATCCTGGAGCGGCTGCAATCCTCTGTCCACCAATGACGAGGTTGCCGCAGCCCTCGCACTTGGCGGGAGCGAAATCTATGCCTGGTACGGGCAGAATGTTGAAGAATTCTACTGGAGCATCGACCGTACGATCGACGAAGCACCGGACACTACACTGGACGACGGAGCTGACCTGATCTTCACGATCCACAAGCGTTTCCCGCACTTGGCAGATCACATCATCGGTGGTAGTGAAGAGACCACAACCGGCGTACAGCGCCTGCGGGCCATGGCGAAGGATGGGAAACTGCTCTATCCCGTCTATGCCGTGAACGATACCGAAACCAAGTGGGACTTTGACAACGTCTACGGAACCGGACAATCGACGCTTGACGGCATTCTGCGTGCAAGTAGTGTACTGTTAGCTGGCAAAAACCTGGTGGTGGCCGGCTATGGTCACTGTGGCCGGGGCGTCGCCATTCGAGGGCGCGGGATGGGGGCCAATGTGATTGTGACAGAAATACGACCTGCAGCAGCACTCAAGGCTACACTGGATGGAATGCGTGTGATGCCCATGGATGAAGCCGCGCACATAGGAGATATATTTGTTACCGCCACAGGGATGAAGGATGTGATCCGCGGTAAACACTTTGCATCCATGAAAGACGGAGCAATCGTGTGCAACACCGGACACTACGACGTGGAATTGAACCTGACCGAGTTAGCTGAGATCGCGACAAAAACACGGGATATCCGCCCAAATAATCGAGAGTATACCCGCACGGACGGCAACAAAATCTATGTGCTTGCTGATGGGCGACTGGTCAACCTTGCCGCAGCAGAGGGTCATCCCTCAGAGGTAATGGATATGAGCTTTGCAAATCAATTCATGACTCATCTGAACCTCATCCAGTCCAAGGAGCGCGGTACAGTGTTACCCCGCACGGTCATAGACCTGCCCGCCTCCATAGACGAACGGATCGCCCGCCTAAAGCTGAGTACAATGGGACTCGCAATCGATAAACTAACGCCCGAGCAGGAAGCTTACGCGATAGATTATTCAGCCGGGACCTAAACGTCCCACTCAAGGATATCCTCTTCAGACTTGTCCTTGGATTTCCATTCCTCGGCATCCGGCAGTGGATCCGTGCGCTCCACTATATTGTAGCCCTGTTCCTGCCATTTCTCCGCCAGATACAGATTCCACTCCTCGTAGTGCTGCCATTCTTCTGGAAGCTCATCATCCGGGAAGATCGCCTCAACCGGGCACACCGGAACACACGCATTGCAATCTATACATTCATCTGGATGGATGACCATAAAGTTCGGGCCCTCATAGAAACAGTCCACAGGACACACCTCAACACAATCAGTGTGTTTGCAGTTGATACACGGTTCAGCAACAATGTATGGCATATCTTTTCCTCACTTTTCCTCAATAATTTGGGAATTTACGGATCGAATCGATATTTGACAAGAAAAATTGACCGACCGATGCTTGAACTCGCTGAATCTCCGTCTGCTCCGACAATATGATTGACACACCACGGGCCCTGTCGCAGCTGTGTTCACAAATGGAGAACGATTCCTGCATAGCCTTGGATACCGAATATATCGCCATCAAACAACCTGAATTCACACTGGCAGTCGTACAGGTTGGACTCAGTACCGGGGAAGTTTATTTAATTGACGCGCTGGCTTTTGATGATCTGAGTGCGCTCAATTCCGTTCTGGAAAGCCAGAATATCGTCAAGGTACTGCATGACGCACCTGCGGATCTTGTGCTGCTATCGAGAGCGTCGGGAGCCACACCCAAGAATATTTTCGACACAAGGATTGCAGCCCGTCTTCTTGGTATAGATTCGCGGCACTCGTTGTCTGCGTTGGTTGCGCACATTTGTAAGGTTAAGATCTCAAAAAAGCAACAGCAATCAAATTGGCGGCGTCGCCCATTGTCAGCCGCACAAATAAGGTATGCAGAGAGGGACGTTCTGTACTTGCACCAGATTCGAAAAGTATTCCTGTCCCGGGCGCACAAAAAAGGACGCACGGCATGGCTTGAAGAAGAGATGTCTCGTTTTGACGATCCGCATCACTATCTGGAACCATCACCTATTGAACGTATCCTGAGATCACCAGAGGCATATAGTTTCAAGCCACAGCAGCGTGCAGTGGTGGCCGCAGTTGTAAACTGGCGATTTCATACCTCCCTAAAAACCAAAACTCCCCTTAAAAAGCTGTTGGTTAACAAAGAAATTCTCCGTCTGGCCAAAAGGCGGAGTAAAACACCCGGTGCTGTACAGAACGCCTGTTCCTCGTTGCCGCATCGTTATGTACCCCAGGTGACCAAGGTGGTCGCTAAAGCGCTCAATACACCAACTCCTGCATGTCCCAAACCAGTCATTACCCACCCGTTCCCAAACAAAAAACAGCCTCACCTTCGACTCTTACAGGCGGTGGTTACCCGACGCACTTTTGAGTACAAAATAGATGCAGAGCTGATTGCGACTTCCGCGACGCTACAACAGCTGATCCAGTACCCTGAGGAAAAGGCTAACCCTCTGCTTAGTGGCTGGAGGTGGGAGGTAGTGGGTAAAGACCTGCTACGAATCCTGCGAGGTGAGTCCTCAGTGGAAATAATTGATGACGTGATCAAGATTCGCTCCGTTCGTGCGTGACAGATCGAAGTTCGATCAAAAACCTGCGCAGGGTTACATAGCCCAGCGTTCTTCCTGCCTGTTCCTCAGGCACCCAGTAAACGTCACTGATCGCTTCCTCTTCTGCGGGTACAAACTGGGTTGCTTCGGACGTGAAGGCATACCAATAGGTCGTTTTAACATCAAAGCGTCCCGCGCGATGGTATCCATGCACCGTGGTACCTAGCAACCTTCCCTGACACAAGTCGGCAATTCCGGTCTCCTCCCGTACTTCACGCATTGCACATGCCGGAATGGATTCATTTGCTTCAAGTTTACCTTTCGGCAGATCCAAGACTCCGTGGCGCCTGATACACAACACTTCATCTGTATCTCTGTGTCGAACAATACCACCCGCCGCTAACACCGTACGTGGCGGAGCATATGGATTCGCATTCAGGATTGCTTCCGGTGGCACAATATCCGCGCGGTATGCAGACCCAACCGACCGCACATCGCTAAGCGCGTGGACATCAATAACAAGAATGGCCTCGGTTTCCAGCCGCTGGGCGATGCTCAAATTTCCCAACAGGAATGGTTCAGTCAATCCAGCGGTGGATGCACGACCTAGGTTGTCAAGCCCACAGGGATGAAATACGAATTCATGGCCTGGATAACGTAGCTGTATCTGCAAATCGTTATGCTTTTGCGACATATTCACCTTCCTGCAATCGTACGTTATCCAACGAGATCATGGATTGTCAACGCTGAACACTTGCCCACTTATAGTGCCTAACGTTCTGGCGTGAGCTGAACTCGATCCACGGCCATCTGTCCAAACCGCTCGGTGGATTCAAGTGTTGCGCGCACATCTTCCCAGGTAGTGGTGTGATTAACAATACAAAGTCTTAACGCAAAAATTTCCCCTACGAGTGTGGAAGAATAAAAAGCTTGTCCATCCCAGAAAACTCGGGCGAGTACATCTTTGTTGACGCCTTCCAGAGATTCATCATCCAAGCTAATGTCTTGTGGGTTGACCCGAAAGCAGACTATTCCCAAGGAAACGGGTGTTAGTAGCTCGAGCATCGAACTGTCACGAATATATTCTCCAGCTCGCGTAGCCAGTTCCATACCCTTTGAGACCGCCCTGCGGAAGGCGGCCATCCCAAAAGTTTGGACAGACGCCCAGATTTTTAATGCCCGTACTGAGCGGCTGAGTTGCAAGCCCCGATCAGCTAAGTTTGGGTGATTCGCACCCCAGACCGTGTCCTGAAGAATATCGTGTCGAAACGCAAATGCATGCTCCAGAGAAGTAGCATCCTTGACCAAAAGGCTGCCCGCTTCATACGGCTGAAAAAACCATTTATGTGCGTCGAGCCCCACGGAATCGGCGCGCTCAATGCCTGCAAGCAGTTGTTTGCCGACATCGGTCACAATAGCGAAGCCACCATATGCAGCGTCCACATGTAGCCAGATGCCTTCCTTCTCGCAAAAAACAGCCAGCTTTCGCAGTGGATCGATAGCACCCGTGCTACTTGTCCCGGCGTTTGCTACCACAGCAATAGGATTGAAACCCTTTTTGCGGTCGCCAGCCACAGCTTGTGCAAGGGCAGTCATGTCCATCCTAAAATGAGCATCACTCGGTATCAAACGGATACAATGAGGTCGAATACCAATGATTTTGGCGGCGCGCGGGAGAGCACTGTGGCTTTGGTCACTCATGTACACGGTAGCACTGTCAGGGTAGCCGGCTGACTCCCGGGCCGCTACGAGCGCATCCACACTGGCCGCTGAAGCACCACTGGTCAGAAGCCCGCCTGCACTTTCTGGATACCCGAGCCACTTCCTGAACCAGTCGATAACAAGCAGTTCAAGCTGGCTGGGGCCGCTGGCAACCAGCCAAGTACATTGGTTTATATGGAATCCGGCAGCCATGAAGTCGGCTACAATTCCAGGCCAAGTAGGTGACGACGGTATGAATCCAAAGCTGCGCGGATGGTCAAGTCGAAGGGCAAACGGGAGGATTTCATGCGCGGCACGTTCCAGTACATCGGCAGCAGAGGTACCCTCTTCTGGCGGATCGCTCATTAGTTGCTGCGCGAGACTCTGACGGAATTCCCCGTCCCACGCCTTTTCCTTAGACAGACCTGTCACGCGGTCAACGATAAGTTCAGCCGCCTTGCTGGCCAAACTGAGCATTTGCTGGGATGACATCTGAAGATCAAAGTCTGCGTCACTTGCTACTCTCGGATTCTGCTCATTGTCGTTCATAAGAAAGAGTCTCTTGCGGAACTGTACTCGAAGTGGAGGCCAAGCAACGTGTACCCACCCGGCATGCAATTTATGAAAATCCCCTCTTATTGACCGTGCAAGAGATTGCCCATACTTAGTTGGACGGGGCTTTAACGTTCATGTCAAGTGGTTTTGGGGATTCGGTTTCGCATTTCAGGCGGTCACGACGACTGCTCGAATCATGGCATGATCGACCTGGAATGGACTACCAAGAGCATATTTTCTCTCGTTAGAGTATTTCTCCGGTGTCCGGGTATTTCCAAGGGCAAGGAGGTCACCCATTGGCCACGGCGCGATTACGCGGCATTGCAGGGCGCAGCGAGGCTCCTTTCCTGCAGACGTGGACTGCGAAGGCCTTCCGCAGTACCGCGCTGCAAGAGTCGGACTGATTCCAGGCGGCAGGCTTCAATCGCTCGAAGACACACGCTCAGCGCGCGGCTCACTTCTGGCGCACCAGACTGCCCGTTGCGACCTGATTGCCCGCCTCCAGGCGATAGAGGTATACGCCGCTGGGCCAGGATGACGCATCCAGCCGCACGGAATGCGCACCGGCACTGTGCCATTCGTCCACGAGCATGGCCATTTCGCGCCCGAGGACATCGTAGACCCGTAAGCGCACGTGCGAGGCTTCCGGCAACTCGTAGGTAAGGATGGCTGCTCCCGCAAACGGGTTGGGGTAGTGCGCAGTGTGCAGACTCCCCACAGGCCGTGCGTACTCATCTGCGCGCGCTGTTGTCACTGACCCATACTTTGCCAGAAACGCCTTGCTACTGCCGGGACGTACTGCGAGCGTGTCCACCCCCACGATGATGTGACCCGGCCCGTCCCGGTAATTGATGGCAAACCCCGCAACGTACAGTTCGCCGCTCGGCATGGGCATGATGCCGGTGACCTTGGAATAATCCGGCCCGGTCACCTGCAGGATGCGGGCCAGGGTGCCTTCCGCATCGTATTCGACGAGCAGACCCGTCAGGTTTCTGGAGCCCGGGGTGGTGCCATTGGTCAGCACGGTATCTTCAATCTGAACCTGGTGGCCGTAATAATAGCCGCCCACATATACGTGGCCGTGCATATCCATTTCGATTTCGGTGAGCTCCACGAATCCACTGGCACTGGCAGTCAACCGGCGCACCCAGCGCAGCGACCCGTCCGGGGCATGGCGCGTCACAAAATCAAGGTACCCACCCTCAGAGTAGAACGGCACCGTGAAGGTCGTGTCTCCGACCGTCACTATGATACCGAGCGAGCCGTACCCCACCGTCCAGTTAAGCGCCAATTCTCCGTCGTCGCGTACCGAAAGAATCCAGGGCACGGCCGTGTTTCTGGGTCCGAGAAAGCGGTCGTCGGTAAATGCCAGATAATCGGCTTCCACACCAAGATCGCTCGCCGTCCGCAGCCAGCGCAACTTGCCGGTTGCGTCGAAGGACACGACGACGGCGTCGGATTCCTCCAGCCGCAAGCTGTCCGGCTGCCCCTCCGCGAATACTGTGCCCCTTGAGAAAAAGCCGCCCAGATAGGTATTACCCGCGGCACCCACGTCAAAGCTGGGCCTAGCCGGAGTCTTTTCGTAGAGTATATCGTTGATAGGGAGGTAACCATCATCGCCGGTGTAACTCACCATCCGGTGTGCCCAGCGCACGTTGCCTTCGCGCGAATAGCTGGCCAAAAATACAGAGCGGACGGGGTCTGACCCGGCGGGAACATAGGGCACAAGCAGATGCCCAGACCCCAATCGCAGCGTATCGAGATAGTAGCCCGCCACGTAGGTGTTGCCGGCATCGTCTCCGCCGAGCCCCAGGATGTAGGCCGGCCCGTCATACATATTGTAGTCGACCGGCCCAGCCAGATAGGTGGCCTGCAGCGAATCTCCGGCATCTGAATAGCGGTTGATAAGTATTCCCCCAAGCTCTCCTGTGTTCCACCGGGTGTTAAAAATACTACCTCCCCTTGTCGCCCCCTCGTTCGTCCAGACGTATGGGCCCTGTGCCACTACGGTGTGGATGGATATGTAATAATCGCGTACAGATAGCGCACCCGGTCTGACCCAGCGCACGTTTCCGTCCGCAGCAATCCGGGCAAGAAAATTTTCGTTGCGCTCCGGCACGAAGATGGTTCCGTCGGACCAGCGGATTCCCTTCCCGTCCTGAACGAGGCCCGACATGTATACGGAGCCCCCCGCATCTGCGTCCAGACCATAATTTCTGATCACATCCTCCGCTTCGAGGATCCAGGTGGCCGGCTCGAAGGACTGCGCCCGGATAGCGTCCAGCCGGGGCAGGACCATGGAAACCAGAAAGAAGAAAATGATTCGACGCATTCGGAGATTCCCTGAAGATCCTCAATACAACATAAACCTATTTGACCAGAGATACCCAGTGGGTCCAATGCTGCCGGGCGGTTTCCATGCGGAGCAGGTACATGCCGCTCGGCAGGTGGGCTGCCTCGAACTTTACCGAATGTGCTCCGGCTACCATGTCGGAATCCGCCAGCACGGCGACGCGGCGTCCGAGCACATCGTAGACCCGCAGCCGCACCGGCCCAGCTTCAGCAAGCGAAAAACGGACGGTCGTTATCGGGTTAAAGGGATTTGGATACGCCCCGTGCAGCGAAGCCTCTGTGTGGGTCGCCACAGAATCGGTTTGTAAGCCGATAACCTGATCCGAAAGTGAGACCATAGACTGGGCGGCATTGCCCCCGCCACCATCCGACGCGTACTTCACGACCACCGAGGAGGTTTTAAGCGTACCTGCAGGATCAGTGTAGTCTTTGTAGGCTGCCACTCTGTAATAGTTGCCCGTGCAGGTGCCCCTCATGTCCGTATACGAGCCGTTTCCGGCAGCGATTGCGGGGAGAGCTGCAATCTGGGACCAGTCTTTATTATTCGGCGACCGCTCTACTAAATAGCCGGTTTCCTGGCTGGAATTATCGGCCCACGTGAGCTGAGGACGTCCGGTACTTCCAGTGGTGGAACAGGTAACTGCAAGGCTTCTGGGCATATTGGGGCCTCCGATCCTACGGTCTGTGAACACGGATTCCATGAGGGTCGGATGCTCTGTCCCGGCTTTATCAGTGAATGCGGCTCTGAAGTCAATTATTTCTGTGTTGGCCAAGCTCATTTGGAGTGCATACATCAAAGCGGCATTGACATCGTCTCCGAGGGTTCCCCTGAGTTTCCACGCGGCTCCGGCCAACGCCATTCCTTGCTTGTAAATATGCTTTATAGTTGTACTCAGAATGCAAGCTCCACAAATGCGATTCCAATCGCGTGTTTGTTTCGATGGCAACCAGGGACAGGTCTGACTCAGCTCTCTCCACGGAACCGGACCGTCACTGTGATTACTGCTCGCTGCCGGTCCTCCAAACAGCGAATGGTTCGTTTTGTCAGCAGCAAAGAAATCAGCTACTCCCTCTCTGATTGCGCCGAGGTCAGCTTTACCATCGTCATCTGAAGGATGTATGTCATACTGCACTACGTGGCCATATTCATGCAGGATCACTTCGCTGGACCTTCCGTACTTGCCTCCCGTCTCTATGGTTAACGGGAAGCCTGAATCTACCCACGCATAGTCCCCATCCAGGATTTTGATTTGATCGTCATCCAATCCTCTATAGCTCAGACCCGCATAATATTTGTGCATTTCCCGGGCATGATAGAGTCCGTTCAGCGCCACGGCGGTATGGCCGTATTCCCCTAATCTGCCCCAGCCCCAATCGTAATCCAGGCGGGCTGGTCCATTGACACTCAGCGTACAGCTCTGCGTGGTATCACAGGATGACAGGACAGTGGATTCCACGAACGCGACATCGTTTGCCATCGTAAAGGTCACCGTGTAGGTGCCCGGGCCCTGTACAGTGGCCGCATAATTCCCGCCGTCATCTGCGTAGCCAGTGCAGAAGGGACTACTGCTTCCGGCCTCGGTAATCGAATACTTCGCCTTCGGAAACGCCTCGGAAATGTGTTTTATGAGCGTGTTATCCTTATTGCTCGGCATCTCGTGGTAGTTCAGGGACACCTGGCCGGATATCCTGGACCCGCTCCCACTGTCCGAGCAAAGGGTCGCCGGCATGGTGCCTGCGCCAGCCTGTTTGCGAACCGCAACGTCGCGCTGGAACAGCGGCAAGGGGGCTGCCGCGACGATCGGCGCCGCGATGGGAGCCTCCGCCCGGCGCTCGTCCGGTACATGCGTTACCCCGCCGATATTTTCATACTCTTCCAGGATTTTCCCCGAGTGCGCGTCAATCAGGTAGGTTTTGCTCAGCGGCGACTTGGGGCCATCGTCGTAGACGACGACTTCCCAGGCGAGACCGAAGGCGTAGGCGTTTTCCAGTTCCACGGGGACGATGACCAGATCGGTTTTCACGCGTCCCTGCGCACTTGCGACCGCGGCGGCTCTGGGCACGACCTGGAGGGCGGCCGAGCTGCTGAGACTAGGGGTGGTGTTGACCTGGACTTCTGGGAACAGCGCGGCCGCCACCCCAACGAGCATCCCGTTATTGAGGACCGTAAGGACGAGATCCGCCGCCCGGACCCGGTGGTTGTCGTATACCTGGGGGTACCGGACAAACCATATCCTGTTGTTGGTGGCAATCCTCGGAGTTCCCAGCTGCTTTGCGTCCAGCCCGAAGGCACCCTTGTGGGCGTCCACGAAGGCATCCGCGGCGATTTCGACGCCGGACTCGCTGAAGAGCGTCAAGGGCGTGCAGGAGATCATACAAGTAGCGGAGATCTGGACCTCTATCCACAACATTTGCGGTAGAACCCTCTGGACAAAGGATTTGGGTAGCGTTGGCACTGCAGACCGGAACGAGAGCCTGCCAAGCCGCACTCGCTGACGGCGATCAAAGGTGTGACGCGGCCGTTATTGACAAATGGAATCTTCAGTCCAAGCGGGGCCTTGCCTCATGCTCAGCGCACAACCGTCATGGCTTTCACACTGGAATAGTTGCCGGCCTCCAAACGGTACAGGTATAGGCCGCTTGGCCAGGCGGATGCGTCCAGCCGTGCCGAGTGCAATCCCGCACTTTGCTGCTTGTCCAGAAGTACCGCCATTTCACGCCCGAGCACGTCGTATACGGTCAGCCGTACTCTACCCGGAACCGGGACACTGTACGTGATTGTTGTCGCGTTGCGAAAGGGGTTCGGATAGTTCAAGGTCTCGGCCACGCCGGACGGGAATTCCACGGAAGGCGCTGTGGACAGAGACGTGGCGCTGTATTTAGCCACAAACATGTTATTCTCGCCCCGGGCATGCAGCGTGTCCGTCCCCAGGATCGCCATGTCGGAAGCGAATCTGCCGGCCACGTACACGTCACCCGAAGGGCCAATGGCCAACGATTCTATGGAATGAATACCGTCTCCGGCTGCCTGTAGATGCAGCGCTCGCAAGAGGTGACCGTCTTCGTCGTAGTGCGCCACAAAGCCGTCATGCTTGCGTGACTCCGTTGACGCGTTCTGCCTCAACTCGACATCTTCAAGTATCAGGTAGCTCCCCCGGAAATGGCCACACACATATACGTGGCCGTCGTCGGTGACCTCCATACCATCCGGAGATAATATGAAATCATGCTCCAGATTCCGGGCCCACTGGAGCGATCCCTGCGCGTCAAACTTGGTCAGGACGTACTGATAAAGATCTGCCCGGGCGTAAAAAGTCGTATCCCTTACGGTCAGCGTGTTCGTGCGGCCATCAGTAGTCTTTGTTTTTGTCCACAACACGTACATATTCCCGCTCCTGTCGCGGCGGAGGCTCTCAGGGTGCGGGACGTAGTTATTCGCAAAAATGCGGTATATATGCCCCATATGATTGCGGAGCGTACTGAACGAGGGGGTGTAGGAGATTCCCAGATCGCGCAGTGTCTGGATTCGCTGTGGCGCGCCGTTGCTGCCGTAATTGGCCAGCACGACCCCGTCTTCGGCAGTGCTGAACGCAGGGGGGGGCACGCCGTAGGCGACCGCTCCGAGTGTCAGGTTGCCTTTTGTATCCACGTCAAAGGCCGCTCTGCCGTACCAGCTATTAGAAATCCACAGGTCATCCGTGCCTCCCTCTACCTGGTGTGCCCAACGTACGGCACCGTCCGGCGCGTAGCTGGCCACGAACACGTCCCAGGTTGCATGGTGAAGGCTCCGGGACGGGACCAATACGACATCCGGTGCAAAGAAGAGCGTGTCCCGGTACGTGCCGGCCATGTAGAGATTACCCTGTGCGTCAAAGCGAATCCCCTGGATGTATATGCTATACCAAAACGGCTTGAGTTCGCGCGGACCG
>MPNB01000094.1 GCA_002238805.1 Rhodothermaceae bacterium bin80
CTCAAGGGCTGGAAGCGCTGGTTATCCTGGGCCATGCGTTGTCGACTTGAACCCATGAAAAAAGCCGCCAAGACGGTTAAGAATCATCTATGGGGAATCATAAATGCGATCGTTCTAAAAGTTAGTAATGGCCCAGCTGAAAGCATAAATAGCCGCATCAAAACCATTAAAGTTCGTGCGCGTGGATTCCGAAACACAAAGCGGTTTGCCAATGCAATTTACTTCTATCTCGGAGGACTGGATCTGTACCCCGAAGGCCTCCAAAAACAGGCTCCCCACTCATAAAAGTGAAGAGCCGTTTTTTTCAGCTTGTTCCTCCTCACGAAGCTCTGACATTTTAGCATTTCGGGCCTCCTCTTTATTTTTGCCTGCACTCAGGTCAACTCTGATTTTTGGAAATGGTTGACTCGTGCCAGGCATTTAAGACCCTTCTGTCAGCAACTGGAACTCCTTCCGTATATCATTAGCCTCTATTGTATTTCCGCGGAAAGTGTCCCTCGGATTCCAGTTCTTGGCCCAGCCACCCCCGTCTCGGTGAGTCAGTTCAATAAGCTGACTCACCGACATGCTCCCATATTCGTCAAAAACAAAATCCAGCACGGTCTTGTGGGTACCCTCCACTCGTCTATGTAGACTAGTCGGAAATTTTTTTACTACATCTGGTCCATAATGCTTTAGATCATGATAAAGATGGGGCTGAACCGGCCCATAAATCCATGCCTCAAATTTCTGGTCTACAATCGGCTCGCCATAATGTACAAGGTGGTACATGTTAGCTAAATAAAGGAGCTTATGTATTTGTAATTGCGTGAGTGTCCAATCAGATTTCTCGCATAAATACACCGCGGCCGCAAGAACGCTCTGGGAGGAAGAATAGCTGGTAAGCATGGTACCAGATTGTTGGTTAGTCTGCTACATCTCCGAGTCTGCTACAACCCAAGTAGACGTTTTGATCGGTTAAAACAAGTTTCTTAAGCAATGTTTCGTCTGCTACTCTTCCTAGGAACGGAAGTTATCCCCGTATCTTTCATAAGACACTAAACAGGGTAGTTTGTTGGTGCAGTCAATAAAGTGGGAGACTGGCTAGTCATGGCTTCGAATCGTTGGGGTTGAGTTTGGGGTCATTTCATCTTATTGCGACTACAACCACATTGTACGTAGTTTATATCACATCACCGTGAGTCAACTCCCTGGGAGCAACCAAACACCCCCTGTGTCTCAAACGCCTGGGGGGACTCTCTACCATTTATGCAAATAGGAGACGAGCAAATTCTGCTATGAATTCGATTCATGTTTTGTGAACTCGGATTATGATTTTGCTCGCTGTTTTTTGGTGTAATTCTTTTGCTTGGTTGTAGATCCGCACCTGCAAGCGCTTTGGTGGCCGGGATCAAAGCGTGTGCCCTCGCGAGGCCTGGCACAGGCGGTAGACAGGAGCCGGTCTGCGACCGAACGCAGGGGTGGTCATCGGAAGTTACCCCTGCCCCCCTATACTAGGAGGTAACTTCCGCATAAAAGACGACATACACATTGGAATAGATGTTTTAGCTTATATATTGGATTCTCGGGCGGATACTTCGCCAGTCTTTGTTGAAAAATCAGTATGCCGAGATGTATTAGGGACCGATTTCCCAGAATGATAGGCACGAGCCTCACGCGAACAAATACAGCCCTATTTGGTGGAGTGCGATTGATGCCGCAATGCGATCACACATGATGCTTTGTGCACTGTCTATGTTATCGTGCACGGGATTCCGTTAAGAGGTGCCAGACCAGGGATGCGTAAGATGGTTTTGAACTTGTTGCCAAGGCAAACCATTAGTGTGAAACAAGTCGTGCTACCCGGGGTACCTTTTTGTGCAGTCCTGAGTGTGGTCGCAAGTATAATGGCCTCCGGGATTGGGATATCTGCACGGGAGGAGCATTCGGGTTACCGATTCCTGTGATCCGTGAAATGGATACGTGAGTAGCTGCTATAAGATGGTTCCTTAGGTGTAAATTCCCTGATGATAGACTACACCAAATTTCGGCAGTCGCTTGAGCGACTGCAGGAGCAGAACAAGAATTATCTAATGCCGAATCCGGCACTCCTCGAGCTTGACCGCGAAGGCATCGCCGAGTCGGTAATCCAGCGCTTTGAAACCTGCTATGACTGCCTGTGGAAGGTTTTGAAGCGATATCTGATTGAGGAACTCGGCATTGCAGATCCACCCAACAGTCCAAAACCTATCTTAAGGTCGGCCTTCGAAAACAACTTACTGGAGGCTCCCCTGCCTCAGTGGCTTAAGTACGCGAACGCCCGGATCAACACATCCCATGACTACGACGGCGAGAAGGCCAAGAATTGCCTTGGGTTGGTGCCGGATTTTATAGATGATGCCATTCGTCTCTACCAAACCATGACTGGGGCAAGATGGAAGCATTAAGTCCGGTTGCTGATATTACCGCGGGAGAATTCAAGATCATTCAGAAGTTACTTGAGAAATATCTCCCAGACACGGTCGCCTGGGTTTATGGATCCAGGGCAAAGTCAACCTCCACCTCGAAATCAGATCTGGATCTCGTTATTTTTGCAACATCGGAACAACAGCAGCAGGTTGGCGATCTGCGGGAAGCATTCGAAGAGAGTGACTTGCCATTCCGGGTGGATCTGTTTGTGTGGGATGATTTGCCGGAAGCATTCAAAGTGCAGATTGAAAAAGAGGCTGTATTGTTATGTTAGTGGACAGGGAGCTATGAGAAGCTATTCCTGGATAGAATGAAACGACAACTTGGGCATTTCCCTTCAATTACGGAAAGGATTTGTAAAAAAGCGGCACTTCATCAAATAACGTGAAAGCGTCGTAGGGCGTAAGCGGTACGGGCTCAGGGGAGGATTTTCGCGAGAGAAGTACGGACGATGCAAATAATTCTCTCCAAGCCCTGCAGAAAGATTGGTCAAAGTGGCGAGGCGTGCTTTTTCTTGATCCATTCGGGGCACAAGTTGATTGGAGCCCCCTGGAGGCAATCGCTGGTATAAAGCACCTGACACTTGATCCTTTTTCCCGCGTTCACGATTATACAGACGCTACTTCGGTCTCGAACCCATAGCGATATTTCTCCGAGTGGGCTCGTACGTTGACGAGAGCCTAGCGTTAAATAAACTCGTAGATATTTACAGGAGAGGCGCAAGGAGTTGTTTGGCGAACGATTTCTTGATCAATCCAGCACACTTAAAAATTCAAGGAATTCAGCTCTGTACGAACTCATGTTCTGCGCCGGTGACGGCAGATCAGCTGTCATTGGACTCGCAAGAAGATAGTCGATTATCTTCTGGATTCGATGAGTGAACAATAGCCATGTCAACTAAATCTGGCATTGAGTGGACGGAAACGACTTGGAACCCGGTTACAGGGTGCACCAAAATCAGTCACGGATGCAAGTTCTGCTATGCGGATCGTATGGCCAGGCGGCTTCAGGCCATGGGCGTAGACAAATACCGAAACGGGTTTTCAGTCACCATGCACCCCTTAACACTCAAAGATCCCCTGAAATGGCGCAAGCCACGCCTCGTATTCGTCAATTCTATGTCCGACCTCTTCCATGAAGAGGTTTCTATGTCGTTTATCAAGGCCGTCTTTAAAACGATGAACCAGGCATCGCACCATACTTTTCAAGTGCTTACCAAGAGGCCTGGTCGTGTTCTCGAAATTGATGGAGGCCTGACTTGGAGCCCAAATATCTGGCTTGGAACCAGCATTGAATCACATAGATGGCAGTTTCGCTTGAAAGAACTTAGAAAGACGAGTGCCCAAACCAAGTTTTTGTCACTTGAGCCGCTGCTCGGACCGCTTCCAGGTATTCCAATGCAAGGAATTGATTGGGTAATTGTAGGGGGAGAATCTGGACCGGGTGCCAGGTCAATGGAGGCGGATTGGGTGAGGGAAATCCGGGACTTATGTGTGCGCGAGCATGTGCCATTCTTTTTCAAGCAATGGGGCGGTGTATTCAAGAAGCGGACAGGGCGTACGCTGGATGGCCGGACATGGGATCAGATGCCCACACGTTGACACGAGAATCATATCTACATGAACGGGTTTTTAGCTTGCTCTCTGAACTGAAATACCCCCACAAATACTAAGATTCATGGACCTGCGTATACGGCATCCGGGGTACGTCTGCGCAACATACATCCAGCTGTCGTCACCTAGTTTCTCTCAGAGCGTCATCTTAGAAGTGTATGCCGGTGTTGAGATTCCTCTGGAATTTTCCTATACCAACTGACCGTCACCCGGTGCATTGCACCGAGTGTTGCAGTCCAGAGTGTAACACTTCATCCAGACAAAGTTTGAAGGATCGTAAACGGAGGACGTGAGTGCCTGCCTATTGTCGTTCCGAAAGAAGATGGGTTTCTCTGAACCAGACATGTGACCATCGAACTGGGAGTCTGCGTCAACGCCGCTGGAACCGTGTGACGATTCTGTTACGAAGCCCAGATGACTTGGAGGCTATCGCAATGAAGTATATACAAATTATGCACTGTTCTCACCATCGCGTTCTTTTTAGAGAATATTTTCAGTATTGCGTATGATGACAGAAAGCGGTTACTCACGTATACAATCCCCTTGATTACATGGATTCCCGGCGGCGTAAGGCGTAACCATTTTCATTTTGGGGAGATGCCTGTTTGTTGATGCCTGTCTGATT
This sequence comes from Rhodothermaceae bacterium bin80, assembly GCA_002238805.1. Lineage (GTDB taxonomy): Bacteria > Bacteroidota > Rhodothermia > Rhodothermales > Bin80 > Bin80. The sequence continues at coordinate 4,687 of MPNB01000094.1, forward strand.
ACAAAAGAGATCGATATCCGTGAGGTCGTGCAGCAGTACGTCTGGATTTGCCGACCTGAGATCTTGGTAACTGGTGAAGCCGGTTGCCACGGCGACAGACAAGGCGCCAATGTCCAGTCCACAGGTTATATCATGCACCGAGTCGCCAATAATTACGATTTCGTGTCCAGGAAACACCCTTCCACAGTATTCGAGAGCTCGGGCTGCAGCAATTTCCGGGAGTCTGTTTCGATCAGCATGATCGCATCCGAATGCACCAAATGGAAATAAGTGATCCATCCGGGCCGCTGCCAGTTTGCGATAAGCAGTGAGGCGAACATTGCCGGTCAGGAGTGCAAGCTGCACGGTTTCGATGGTTCGCAGATGCTCAAGGAGTGCTCGCACGCCATCTGAAGGATGCACTTCGTTTGAGGCATAGGTAGCATGGTCCGTATAGTGTACCAGTGCGACTGGCAGCAAGTCGGAAATCTGTTTTGGCCCAAAGCCAGCCAATAGCAATGCCTCTCCAAGAATCTGTGGATCTGTGCGACCGGAAAATGCCACTCCCTCGGTGGAGATTGGCTTACCACAGAGCTTGCTGAGTACGTATTCAATATGCTTTCGCCCCGATTCAATAGGCTTGAGAAGTGTTCCGTCAATATCGAACAGAAGCAGCTTCATGCCGAATATTGAGTTTGCAGGTACGTACGATAGGTCTCATCCATGACAGCCTTCAGCCAGGGTCTATTAGCCAGATACCATTTGACGGTTGTACGCAGCCCTGCTGCAAGCGTGTGATTAGGCTTCCAGCCCAATTCGGTTTTGAGCTTACTGGCATCAATTGCATAGCGATAGTCGTGCCCCGGACGGTCCTTGACAAAGGTTATAAGACTCCAGCTGGTCCCTTCCGGTTGGTCCAACTCCTCATCCACTATGGTGAGCAAGAGGCGAAGTAGTTCCAGATTGGAGCACTCTCCGCTGCCTCCCACCAAATAAGTTTCTCCGTTTAAGCCGCGATGCAGCATAAGTGCCAGCGCCTCACAGTGATCCTCAACATGAAGCCAGTCACGCACATTTTCGCCCCGGGAATACACCGGGATTGGTGACATCTCGAGTGCACGTACGATCGCCAATGGGATGAGTTTTTCTGGAAATTGGTATGGTCCGTAGTTGTTGGAGCAGTTTGAGATTACCACTGGAAGGGCGTACGTAGTAGCATATGCGCGAACAAAGTGATCCGCTGCAGCCTTGGAGGCGGCATAGGGCGAGCGGGGGGCATAGGGAGTATCGATCGCAAATTTACCGGATGCCCCAAGGGCCCCAAAAACCTCATCCGTGGATACATGCAAGAATCGATATTGCTGTTGATCGGAATTGGACCAGGCAGTTCGTGCAGCTTGCAACAGAGAGACGGTGCCCTCCACGTTTGATTTCACAAAATCAATGGGGGCATGGATTGAGCGGTCTACATGACTTTCGGCCGCAAAATGCACTACCGTTGTAAATCTGTATTGTGCAAACAAGTGCTGTATCAGCTCCAAGTCGCAGATATCCCCATGTACAAAGGTGTAGTTTGGGGCGTTTTCTATTCCACGTAGACTTTGAAGGTTTCCTGCGTAGGTTAACTTGTCGAGGTTTACGATTGTGGCCTCGGAGAGCCGAGGCACCATGAGGTGCAGAAAATTTGCGCCGATAAAGCCGGCACCCCCCGTGACTAAAATGCGAAGTGGTTGGTGCAAAATGGTGTGCTCACTTTGGTAAGAAGAATTGGCGGTAACGCCTCACCCAAGGCATTGATCACATCTGTTGCGACCCAGACGGTAAGGAACTCTGTACTAACACTGAGCAATCCCCAGCGAGGGCAGTTGATGGGCTACGATTCATGGGCATTCACACGGCGTCTCCAAAAGAAATAAGCGGCTGCCGGTATGCCGGAGAGCACAAAGGACAGGTCAATCAAAGACTGCTGCCAATCCAGTACGCCGCGGACGAGGATTAAAGTCAGGAGCAAAACAAGGTAAAGCGCAGGAAGCACAGGGTAGCCGGGCACCTTGAACAGTACATTACCCTCACCGACCTTGCGGTATCTCAAAACAAACAGTGCTGCCGTGGTGACTGCGTAGAAGATCAGAATGACAAATACCATGCCTGTCGCAATGGCCTCAAATGAGCCTCGGACCAATAGAATAACTGCCCCCCAACCGCATTGAAGCAGGACCGCGCGTGATGGGGTGCGGTAAGTAGGGTGCACGTAGTTGAGCCAGCGGAAAAAGAGCCTATCTTTCGCCATGGCGTAGTAAACCCGCGGAGCAGCAAGGATCGTCCCGTTCAGGCTTCCCGTTGCCGAAATTATTACCAGGATCGCAAAGGCTCCCGCTCCAATAGGTCCAAGAAGTACGGTTGCCAGATCTGCACCTACACGGTTCGTTTCACGAATAGTTTCCAGTCCCAGAGTGTTGTGGTAGACAAAATTCGTGGCCAGGTAAATGACGAATACGACTACAAACCCCAACATTAGTGCGCGTGGGAGAGAGCGATTTGGGTCCTTCATTTCTCCTGCGGCGTACCCGAGCCGCTCCCAGCCGACCAAGGTAAACAGGATTAGGAGAATAGTATCAGCTATGCTGCCGGTAAATCCAAGTCGGCTTTGACTTGCAGCGGTCTCTCCAAGTTTACTTTCACTGCCTGGCAGCGCTACCAAGCCAATAATTACCAGGAGTAGCAGCCCACCTACCTTGACCACCGTCGAAAAATTCTGGTAGACCTTAGCATACTGGATTCCGGTATAGTTCAGGTAGCAAAGGGCTGCGATGATACACAGTGCCAGGACAGTTTCTTGCCAGGGTAGCAGATCTACGAAGAATTCGAAGTAAGCAACCGCAACCAATGATAAGCCCGCCAATGGGCTGGATCGGATAATAAAAATCTGTGCCCAACCAAATATGAACCCGGCCAGCGGCCCAAAGGCACGGTTTATATACACGTACTCTCCGCCTGTAACAGGTAGACGTGTGCCAAGCTCTGCATAAATGAGGTACCCAACGAATGCAAGGGCACCGCAACCCACCCAGAGCCAGATGATCTGGTTGAATGAGCTCATGTTCAGTGCTATTTGCTGCGGCACAGCAAAGATACCGGCCCCAATCGTTATGCCGATCAGTACGGCCGAGGTATCAATCGTGGTCAGGACTCGTCTAAGCCCTCGAGGTTGAGACATGTTTGTTAGAAGCCGATGGCTCGTCCGTCGTAACTGCGTGAATCCGCAGCACCGTAGAATGTGTCGTCTTTAATCATTATGCAGTGTGCTCGTCCCTGAGAGCCCCGATAACGTACAGTATGCCCCTTGGCCTCATAGAGACTCTTCGTATCTGGCGATATTCCCAATGATTCAAAGCTGGTAACATCCGGGAGCCATTGATGATGAATCCGGGGAGATTCTACGGCCTGCGCTATGTTCATGTCGAAGGTCACGACGTTCAGAATTATCTGGAGAACGGTACTAATGATCGTACGTCCCCCAGGAGTACCCACGACCAGGAATGGTTTGCCGTCCTGTGCTACGATGGTTGGGGTCATGCTACTCAGCATTCGTTTTTGCGGGGCAGCGAGGTTGGGTGGCGTGCCAATGTATCCATATGTATCTGTGTGGCCTGGGATTGGATTAAAATCCCCCATTTCATTGTTGAGCAGAAAGCCCGTTCCATCGGCTACGATCTGAGATCCATAGCTATGTTCGAGTGTGTATGTCAGCGAAACTGCATTACCCGCAGCATCAACGACGGAAAGGTGGGTCGTTTCCTCGCTTTCGGCCGACAAATATAATTGGCTTAGCTGTTCAGGGTCACTTTTGGAAGCTTGCGCTTCATGGATTGATCCTCTTAGCTTATCTGCATGGGTTTTGCTAATCAGACGATCAATTGGCATATCCAGATTGAAATTTGGGTCTCCCAGGTGCTCCGCACGATCAGCAAATGCACGCCGCATCGCCTCTGTCACCAAGTGCAGGTATTGCGCAGAATTATGGCCCAGAGCTGACAGGTCATAGGTTTCCAGAATATTGAGCATGGTGACCAATGCCACTCCTCCGCTACTGGGTGGGCTCATGGAATAAATGTCATATTCACCAAAGGTCCCGTGTATGGGTGCTTGCTCCTCCGCCTCGTATAATGTCAGGTCCTCCATGGTAATAAGTCCACCGTGGCGGGCCATGAATTCGCTTAAAAGTCGTGCAGTCTCGCCATCATAGAAGCCATCGTGTCCATGATCCCGAATACGTGCCAGTGATGCCGCCAGGTCTGGCTGTTGCCAGATTTCTCCGGGTTCAAAAACATCTGTGCCGTTCTTAAGGAAGGCCTGGCGGGTAGCCGAGTACAGGTGAGAAGATGTTTGCGCGATACGTCCTAGGAAGCCCTGCATTGCACGCGTAGAAGGGAAACCTTCGGCAGCCAACTGGACTGCCGGTTCTACAAGTGTGCTCCAGTCAGCACTACCCAGACGCTGGTGGGCAAGCCAAAGGCCGGCAACCGTGCCGGGTACGCCAACCGAAAGGGGGCCCTCATGGTTGGAATTATCTTTAATTTTGCCATCAGGCCCCAAAAACATGGTTGCTGTGGCTGCCAATGGAGCTTTCTCCCTAAAATTGAAACTGGTCACATAACCATCTGCACCGTGGTACACCAGAAAACCTCCTCCACCAATGTTGCCAGCCGATGGTAATGTTACGGCCAATGCAAAAGCGGTTGCTATGGCGGCGTCCACGGCATTGCCCCCATCGCGGAGTACCTCCATTCCCACTTCTGAAGCCAGATAATGACTTGAAACGACCATACCACTGTCAGCCGCGACCGGAATACGCCCGGCTTGGGCTGACACGGAGCCTACGAATAGAATTAACGCAGTAAATACCGCAGCACAATAGCGCACCATTTTCGTTGAGGTTAAGTTATAATTCCCAATGGGTAGATACGGATGGATTCAGTAAAGTTAATGTACGCAGCCCTGTTATGGGTATGTGGCATGCTGCTGATAGCAGCATGCTCGAACGAGAATGAGTCGGAAGTTCCGGTATTCACGGGACTTAACAGCGAATACGTGGGCGATGCTGTTTGTTTTGATTGCCATGAATCTGAATGGACCGGCTTTCAGGATCATGGCATGGCACGATCGTTTTATCCGCTGACCAGTGACAATATTGTGGAAGATTTTAATGCAGATCCCATACGGCATGATGAGAGTGGATTCTGGTACAGGGTTCTAGAAGAAGATGGAGCTTATTGGCAGGAAGAGTACCGGCTTGACGACCGGGGAGAGCGGGTTCACAGTCTAAAACGACGTATGGACTTTGTTATCGGTAGTGGCAATGCGGCTCGTACCTACGTATCTGAATCCAATGAACGTTTGTACGAACTCCCGCTTACGTGGTATAGTCAAACGGCTCAGTGGGATCTCAGTCCGGGTTACGGCATTGCTAACAAACGTTTTGGACGTCTGATTCCTGATCGCTGTATGGCCTGTCATAACAGTTATCCCAGCACTGTTGAGTGGGTTGAGGGCAAGTATAATGACGTGCCCAATGGCATTAGCTGCGAGCGCTGTCATGGACCGGGTAGTGCACATGTTGATTTACGTCTTGCCGGAGGCGGTCCCACCGAAGATGCCGATTACTCAATCGTCAATCCGGCCAGGCTGACACATGATCTTCAGATGGACGTCTGCCAGCAATGTCATTTACATACGAGTATTTCGGTGCTTCGGGATGGTCGTGGACCGTTTGATTTCCGGCCATCAGAGAGATTGCAGGATCATCTTGCACTATTTTCTGCACGTGATTCAGTCGGTGGCCTAGATGTGATTTCGCACGCCGAGCGGCTTGCTCAGAGCGCATGTTATCTGGCTAGCATCCCGCAAATGACATGTACGACGTGTCATAATCCGCACGAAGGTTTTCGAGACAAGGGGCCGGAATATTTCAACAACACCTGTATTTCCTGTCATGAGGCCGTGCCTGAACATGAATTGAGGACAGACTGCACAAGTTGTCACATGCCGAGGGAGGTTGCCGATGGAACGCCACATGCCACATTCACGGATCATTGGATTCGTGTCGTTGAGGATGAAGCCCCGCTGGCGGCACATTCAGCCCCGCTGCTCACTGCGTACTACGAGCGTGACCGTGCAGGGGATAGAAAAGTGGAAGCTATTGCGACACTGGTGCATGCGACACAAACGAGCGACGTGAGTGCCATGGAGACCGGCATTGATTTAGTGCGTTCGCTGGGGTTGTCGGATACTACCGGGGAGGCCAGGTTTTTAATGGGAGTCTCACTTTGGCGTTTGGGGCGTTCGGAGGAAGCTATTGCGCCTTTGGAAGCTGCAGTTGCCGTCCGCCCCAATACTCCTGAACGCTTAAATGCTCTGGCGCAAGCCTATGAGGGCGCGAACGAAAAGCAGGATCAGATAAGAGGATTATATGAGCAGGCATTGGCAATTCAGCCAGCCCTTGCTGATATTCGGATTAATTATGGGCGCTATCTGGAACTGGAGGGTGATCTCACGGATGCGATTGCCCAATATCGGCGTGCTATCAGCGAAAAGCCCTGGCTGGCGCAGGCGCACTATAACCTAGGGACGGCACTCCTGCAGAATGGTGAGTTCGCAGAGGCCGAAGCTGTGCTTGAACAGGCACTGGTCCTTGATCCAGATCATGCTGATGCTCTTGGCAATCTAGGACTTTTTCTCTTGACAGAGAATCGCATTCAAGAAGCCGGTGAGCGTTTTAAGCAGGCGGTTGAGGCAGCCCCTGAGAATCCGATCGCGCTCAGCAATCTAGGTACTTGGTACTTCAACATTGAGGGCTTTCAGGAGGCAATCACTTATTTGGAGCGTGCAGTTGCCATCGAACCGGAATATATTGGGGCATGGGAGAACCTGGCTCTGTCTTATGCCCGTATGGACAGGGGAGTAGATGCTGTGCGGGCAGCTGAACGAGTAATAGAATTGAATCCCGACAATCAAATGGCGCGCGCTATACTGGAGGCGTTTGGAACATGAAGCATGCAATAACCGCCTTGGTGCTTTTGCTTGTTTTTGCAGCCTGCAAGCGCCAGACACCGAGTCCGTATCAGAACCTGAATGCTGACTACGTAGGCATAGACGCTTGTGCAGACTGTCATCCGGATAAGGCTGCCACATTTACACAATCGCAAATGGGGCGGTCTTGGGAGCTTGCTAAACCTCTCAATAGCAAGGCCGATTTTGACAATCCCACGCCGGTTTACGATGATTTCAACAATCTCTATTACGAGGCCCTTCGGAAGGGAGAAGAACTATATGTAATGGAGTATCGGCTGAGCGGAAAAGATACGGTGCACAAGCGGGTCGAGCGAATAGACTATATCGTGGGTAGTGGTCACCACACGAACTCCCACATAATGGATGTGAACGGCTACCTGTATCAGATGCCCCTAACGTGGTATGTACAGGAGGGTAAATGGGATCTTCCGCCAGGTTTTAAGGGGCCGAATAATAACCGGTTTGACCGGCCAATTCCGCTCAAGTGTATTACGTGTCACAATGCAATGCCAGAGTACGTGGAGGGCTCGGAGAACAAGTATGTTTCTGTCCCGCATGGTATTGACTGTGAGCGCTGTCATGGACCGGGTTCACTGCATATTGCATCTGTGAGGAGTGGTAATGCCGTCGATACCAGCCTGGAAGCAGATTATACCATAGTGAACCCGGCCAGACTGCCGGTTGATCAACAGTTTGACATTTGTCAGGGATGCCATCTTCAAGGGGCTTCTGTCAACAAATCTGGCCAAACATTCGCAGACTTTAGGCCGGGGATGCCGCTTGCGGACATCGAGAATGTTTTTTGGCCACGCTATGCAGACAGTTTACGCCAGTTCGTCATGGCATCTCATCCTGATCGGCTAAGCCAGAGTGCATGTTTTCAGGCTTCGGAGGCCATGACCTGTATCACCTGTCATGATCCTCACGTCCCGATTGAGGCTATGACAGAGGATCACTACCGGGATGTATGTCAATCTTGTCACACAGAGAATGAAAGCAGTTTGATATGTCCAACACCAGAGGCCGCCGCAGGAGCTGACTGCACAAGTTGCCACATGCCCGTATCTGGCTCACAGGACATTCCACATATTACGATTACGGATCACTTTATTCGATCCCCCGGCTCTGACGTATCGGTGGTTGTTGGTTCGGATGCTCAGGCAGACTTTGTACGCATGGCGAGCCTGATAGAGGAATCCCCAAGCGATGCCGAAATTGCCGCAGGCTTTCTGACCTATTACGAAACGATAACCAATGCCCCAGGCTTTTTGGATTCTGCGGCGGTATATCTGCGGCGTGCAGATCGTGCGGGAGAGGATGTAGACAGACAGCTGATCAGAATGCATTTTTTAAAGGGCGAGGCCACCAGCGTGCTGCGTATTGCACGTAATATGGGGGATATTGTATCTGATGCTTGGACGGCCTATCGTATTGGAGAGTCTTATTTGATTCAGCAAATGCCGGAGTCGGCTATTACATATCTGGAGCAGGCGTTGCAGCTCGCTCCAGAGCATTTACGTTTTATGGTTCGGCTTGGTGTTGCATATAGTAGCGCCGGGCAAGTGTCCGAAGCACTTGCCGCATTTGATGAAGCACTGCAACGTAATCCCAAGCAGGCGGAAGTCTACAATAATCGTGGATACGCGCACGTGCTAGACAGAGGTTTTGAGAAAGCGGAGGAGGACTTTAAGGCGGCAATTGCACTGGATCCGGATATGGTCATGGCCATAGCGAATCTCGCCTCACTCTACTACAATATGAACCGTCTGGAAGAAGCACGCATTTATGCGCAACGGCTAATCCAAATTGACGGAACTAACCCACAGTTCAGGCATCTATGGGAGCTCGTTCGATAGCAGTGATTGTCTTATTGGGTGTTCTTAGCCCTCCTGTTTTTGGGCAGAATATGACTGCTTTCTGTCTGACACAGACACACGCCCGTTCCGGAACGGTCTTACCAGTGACTGGCAAGGCAGATGTCCGACCTATAGATGAGAACGAGCCGGCAGGTGTGCGAGGTGCCAACGATACTCCAGGCACGGCTGAGCCACTTGGGGTGCTGGGTGTTTCAGGCGTTCAAATTTCCGGGATGCTGTCGGCGGAGCCTCCGATTCTATATGGTGGTACGGAAGAGGAAGTAGTTGATGATGGAGCAATCCATTTAGCTCGCGAGGTACACTTGATCAGTGGCACACGTGTGCAGGTGCGGGGCATCATTGGCGATGGTCTTCACGGTAGTCGGGGCGGAAACACCGGAGATTTTGACTTCTACCGAATGGGTGCGCTGCTTGCCGGACAGAGAATAACGATAGATGTTGATACTTCTCCTGGTGATCCTAGACTAAACAGCAAGGTAGCTCTTTACGATAGCACAGGTATGCGATTGAACTCCAGCAAGAATGGTGGCGACGGCGATAGAAACAGCTATTTAGAGGTTGTTATTCCGGTAGATGGGGTTTACTTCGCGGTTGTTCGGGGAACTAACTCTTGGTGGCCAAGCGATCCTTTTGATCCTGCCTCAGGCCCAAAGGCAGGTAGCGAAGGTCCATACATTCTCACGCTTGGCATAGATGCAGAAGATTTTGACTGGTATAGCTTGGATATGCAGGCGGGGGATGTATTGAGTGCAGCAGTTGAAGATTCAGCCCGCCATCTAGTACTTGCGGATACTGATGGTACGGTTCATTTGGCGTCAGACCTTGAGTTTGCAATTGTAGTGATCTATTACCCGTCACAAGTCCATTGCTTAAGGGAGGAAATGCGAACCTTGCGCTTGTAATCGCTGAGACAGGGAGATATTTTTTGCGTGTAGGTCATGGAGCCGGCAGTTACTCGGTGACATTGACCGCCCGTCGTGCGGGGCATGAGCAGGAATCCACCAAACAGGTTTTATTTGTGGATTTTGATGGTGCTGATTTTGATGCACAGTTTCTTGGGGGTCGTGCTGATGCACGGCTATCCCCTTTGTATCAATTTTTGGAGAATCAGGGCATTGCTCAGGACGAAGATTTCATCATTGATCTCGCGCTGGCTACACTCAAGGAAAATCTGGTTGATGACTTGCAGGAAGCGTTGGCCGTCGATGTTTTTTTAGACATCCAGAACAGCAGAGACCACCCGGATTCCTGGGGCGCGTCCAATGTAAGTCGTGTGATTGTTGGTGGGAGCCGGAGTGAACTGGGCCTGGAAACGATTGGTATTGCCGAAAGTGTAGACGTGGGCAACTTTGTTTTGAATGAAACCGCTGTTGTGCTCCTGGATCGAATTACAGATCCGCTATGGGAGCCCTCTTTTTCTGCGGTACAGCGTGCTCCGGGCGTCTCGATGGCCGACCTGCTCGGGTTGGCGCTGGGCAATATTATTGCTCATGAAGCGGGACATTTAATTGCTAGCTTTCACACCGGCCACGCTGAGTATCCTTGGCAGATCATGGATGCAAGTCCTGAAGCAGCGGGGTTTCTGGGAGCGGGACCAGACAAAACACTGGGCACAGAAGACGACCTGGATGTAGACCTTGGTGTATCTCCTTATTGGGAGCTTGAAGGCTTTATTGGGTTGCAGGATTCCCGTACGGCGACATTGTATGGCCTAGGCGGTGCGTACGTAACACAACTGGCCTCAAGGGTTTTTCCATTTGACGGGGCCATAGGCGCGGTATACCCAAACCCCTCCCGTGACCGTGCTTGGCTACCTGTTACGCTTGAACGCTCGGGTTCACTACAGCTAGAGTTCTACGATATGCTAGGCCGTCTTCAGGTGAACATGGGTCAAAGTATAATGCCGCGGGGCCACTCGAATGTTTCGCTTCCAGTGAATCTGTTGGCACCGGGAACCTATCTGCTACGTGCAAAGCTGAATGTTGGCACTATGGGGCGGAAGCTTGTCGTGATTCGGTAGCTGGAGTCTGAATTCGTGGATAAGCCAAACTGGTCTGGTCGGAGAGGAGAGATATCTTTCGTAGCCCATCTTCGCCGTGCGCCGTGGAAAGGCGCTTTCCTGTGGCGGGTGCGAACCCCGCCCAACACCTGTCGCTCCGGTTGGTAGCGGCCTTAGCGTATTATGGAGGTAACGAAATGATATGAAGCACTGAGGTT
>MPNB01000095.1 GCA_002238805.1 Rhodothermaceae bacterium bin80
TATCCTGCTCAAACAAGATGCAGATCTGAAACCATTCCAGCGAAAAGTCTTTCAGGCCATGGGACTGAACACCGGAAATTATACCCGACGAATCAAGGCGAAACGCCCCCCAAAAGAGGACGCCGACCTGTAAGAAAAGAACGAAAAATAGCCCTTTTTGAGATCCCCTGAAAAATAGGGGACAGCAAAGATCCGCGAAAAAATCCACTACAATTGCAAACTTGCGTATGGATACAGCACACGTGTTTATGCCTTGCCCGATCAGGAAATAGGAGTAGCCGTTGTCGCGAACCTCGATGCAGTCAACCCAGTGGTTGATCGCATTGCAGCATACGCACTAGACCTTGTTCTGGCATCAAAAAATGCCTCTCCCCTACCGACTAGACCTGTTTATGCCGCCGTGGACTCCGTGACGGCAAGGGCTGTCGATGGTGCGTATGGTGAGGATATCGAACTGATTGAGCGAAACGGGGAACTCTGGCTAGAAAAGGAACCAGTAAGAGTGGCTGTGAGAAAGGATGACAACGTATTTGTGACCGATGGACGACTAGGGCATGGATATTACTTCAGTGTATCGAATGATACGCTGACATCTTCTGACGGCCGTTCCGGTCGCCGTTTCACTCATCGCCCGATGCCTCCACCAGCCGAACAACAAGGATTGATTGGAGAATACGGATGGGATCATAATGTTTTGTACGTCTATGAGTCCAAAGGGCGATTACACGCCCTTATCGAGTGGTTCTTTGAATATCCACTGGAAAGAATAGCCGATGACCTCTACCGCTTGCCCTACAATAGTCTGTATGCGGAAGAGACAATCAGATTTGTTCGTGACGACAACGGTCGTGCCACTGAGGCAAATCTAGAGGGAATCGTATTCGAACGCCGTAATATTGAGCCAGAAGAAGGTGCAGTTTTCAAGATTATACCCCAGGCACCTATCGATTCGCTGCGTCGTAGAGCAATGGCAGCAACTCCTCCAGATGAAAAAGGTGTGTTCAAAGATGTAGATTTAGTCGATCTGACCTCACTCGACGAAACAATAAAACTGGATATACGCTACGCAACCCGTAATAATTTCATGGACGAGGTCTTCTATACACAGGCACGGGCATTCCTGCAGCGTCCAGCAGCACAGGCATTGCTGTCGGCTCATAAATCCCTGAACCAGCTCGGCTACGGTCTCGTCGTCTACGATGGATATCGTCCGTGGTATATTACTAAAATGTTTTACGATGCCACGCCCGACAATTTGCGACATTTTGTAGCCAACCCTGCAAATGGATCACGCCATAACCGCGGCTGCGCTGTAGACATTGGTCTCTATTACTTATCTTCGGGAAAGATCGCAACCAGCGTCAGCGGATATGATGAATTTACTCCTCGCGCTTACCCTGATTATCCCGGTGGTACCAGTGAAGCCCGTTACCATCGAGAGCTTCTCCGTGATGTAATGGAGGAGGCAGGATTCACCGTTTATGAAGCAGAATGGTGGCATTTTGATTTTAAAGAGTGGTACCACTACCCAATTGTTAACAGGGAATTTGAGAATCTGAACTAGTCACTCCAAAAACACATTTTTAAAAATGGCCGACGTTTCTCCCAATACCGATATTCGGTTTGATCCTAGCGAAAAACCTCCCATGCCCCTGACCATCGGCATGGGTTTGCAATTAGCACTTCTCAGTATAGGGGGCATTGTTTTCACGCCAGCTATAATTATTCGTGGTGGCTTGGGGGAAGGAAGCGATGAGTACTTGGCTTGGGCCGTCTTTGCTGCGGTGATTATCTGTGGTATCTCTACCATCCTTCAAGCCTTGGGAAAATTTAGGATTGGCGCCGGATACATTCTGCTTATGGGTACCTCTGGTGCTTTTATCGGGGTTTGCATAGGGGCACTCACTAAGAGTGGTCCTGCTACCATGGCAACCTTAGTCATAGTATCGGCACTCATACAGCTTCTCTTCGCTGCTAAGCTTGCCCGCTTTAGGCGCATACTTACCCCTACGGTCACCGGCACGGTGATTATGCTCATAGCAGTAACGGTAATGCCCATACTGTTTGATATGCTGAAACCGGTAACTGGCTCAGGAACAGGCCTTACAGGGGTTGCGCTAAGTGCGGGAACCGTACTTATGATTACGCTCCTGTTAGCAATGAAGGCTCAGGGAATACTCCGTTTATGGGCACCAATGATCGGCGTAGCTGCTGGCACTATCGTTGCTTTGTTTTTTGGTATGTACGATATGCAGTCTGTTGCCGACGCCGCATGGATTGGATTTCCCACTGCGGGTTGGCCAGGCATAGACCTATCGTTTGGGCCCACGTTCTGGGCTCTTTTGCCCGCTTTCGTCTTCGTTACAATAATCGGAGCCATTGAGACCGTTGGGGATTCGATTGCTATTCAGCAAATCTCTTGGCGGACTCCTCGCGCCTCCGATCACCGCGCAGTCCAGGGAGCACTCTCAGCAGATGGAGTAGGTAACCTTCTCTCTGGACTCGTCGGAACCATCCCCAATACGACCTACTCTAGTTCAGTTTCTATGGTTGAGCTCACCGGCGTGGCATCCAAGGCTGTCGGTGTCGCTCTCGGGATCATATTTATTTTCCTAGCCCTGATCCCCAAATTCCTTGCTCTCGTTCTCGCAATACCTCTACCCGTTGTCGGGACCTTTTTACTAGTTCTGATTGCGATGCTTTTTATGCTGGGCATGAAAATTGTCGTTCAGTCTGGTATTGATTATCGAAATGGGCTAATCTGCGGAATATCTTTCTGGATTGGCACAGGACTTCAGAGCGGCTCGATTTTTCCAGACTTCGTGAGCAGTATAGCAGCAGGAACATTAGAAAATGGAATGGTTGGGGGTGGTCTAGTTGCCATTCTGCTAACCATTATATCCGAGTTCACCTTTAAGCCCCGGAAACGCATGGTAGTGGACTTGGATATCAGTTCTCTTCCAGAGATAAATTCCTTTGTACAAAATTTCTCCAAGCCGCACTCGTGGTCCGATGACTTTACTGCCCAAGTTGAGGGTGCTGCCGAAGAGGCACTGCTGATTCTTTGCAATCAAATAGAACCGACCGAAGAAAAAGGTCTTCTCCAATTGGCAATAAAGGCGGAATCGGAACAAGCTGTCTTGGAGTTTATAGCTGCCGATTCCAAAGAGAACTTCCAAGACCGGATTGCGCTCATAGGATCGGATTTTTCGGCGCAGGACTTGGAAAGAGAAATCTCATTCCGGATGCTTAAGCACCTGACTGCCTCTGTCCAACATGAACGCTACCACGGCACAGAGATAATTATCCTGAAGGTGAAAAAGTCTACTTCAAATCGCCACATTTCCATCTGATACCAGATGGCACTAAACGCACTGTAAGCTCACGTTCGTAGCTACTCGAGCTCCAGCATCGGTTTTGCCCTCTTGATCGGGGGCTGACTCGGTGATGCCCCAATCCCGGCAATTGCCTGCCCGAGTTCAGCATTGATCGCAGCCTGCAGCTCTTCCAGTTCTGACTTGGAGCCAACCACAATATCCCTGAAGCGCGGTTGTCCAGTGCCGGCAGGAATCAGATGACCAACAATGACATTTTCCTTGAGCCCGTAGAGTGGATCAACCTTGGCAGCAATCGCTGCTTCGGTCAACACCTTGGTGGTATCCTGGAATGACGCGGCAGATACAAAGGAATCAGTGGCAAGTGCTGCCCGCGTGATTCCCAAAAGCATGGGTTCACCTACTGCGAGTTGTGCCTCACGCACCGTAACACTCTGCAAATCACGCCGCCTCATTTCTGAGTTCACTTCGCGCAGTTGACGTCTGTCAATCAGCGAGCCAATCCGCAGATCAGATTCGCCAGCATCTGTCACAACAAACTTATCATATAAAGCATCATTGAGCTCTTCAATCTGGAACCGGGCTATAGCCTCTGCCTCCAAGAGTGAAGTATCCCCAGGATCGGTGATGCGCACCTTCTGCATCATTTGGCGCACCATGACCTCGATATGCTTATCGTTGATAGCCACACCCTGCAGTCTGTATACCTCTTGAATCTCATTCACGAGATACTCCTGAACCGCTCGTGCACCTTTAATTCGAAGGATATCACGCGGTGATATCTGTCCATCCGAAAGCGCATCCCCCGCACGAACAAAATCGTTTTCATGTACCAGGATGTGCTTCTGTAAGGAAACAAGGTATGTATGCACATCAACCCCGTCACGGCTCGTAACAATAACTTCCTGCGCACCGCGCTTTCTACCACCAAAGCTTACCAAGCCATCAATCTCACTCACGATTGCTGCATCCGTCGGCGTCCGGGCCTCAAAGAGTTCAGTCACGCGGGGCAGACCACCTGTAATGTCGCGAGTTCTCGCAGACTGCCGGGGAATCTTTGCCAACACCTGACCGGCCTGCACAATATCTCCTTCATTGACCTGCAATCGGGCACGTACAGGTAGTGGATATTCCCGATACCTTTCATCCGCTATAGATATGCGAATTGCCGGGGTCAATGAGCGCTCACGCGTTTCAATAACGACCTTCTCCTTATGGCCGATAAGCTTATCAGACTCCTCCCGCAATGTCGTGCCTTCAATAATGTCATGGAATATGACTGGCCCTGATACCTCAGACAGGATCACACTGTTATATGGGTCCCAACTGGCAAGAATCGCTTCCTTATCTATCATATCTCCCTCTGCCACAAGCACCTCAGCACCAAATGGAATGATAGATGAGAATAGCTGCCGATTCTCGTCATCAACTATTCGAATCCCTCCCTGTCGAGTAAGAACAATCTCCATGGGGCCTTTCGTCCCTTCGAACGAAACAGTACGCAGGTTTTCGTAAACAACCCGCCCTCCAAACTTGCTTTTGATTGTACTCTCCGCCTCAATACGACTAGCCGTACCACCAACGTGGAAGGTCCGAAGCGTCAGCTGTGTACCCGGCTCACCGATTGATTGTGCTGCAATGACTCCCACTGCTTCACCAGATTCAACCAAACGTCCCGTACCCAAGTTACGCCCATAACATAATGAGCAGGCACCCCTTTTAGCTTCACAAGCCAACACTGAACGGATTTCTACCTGCTCAATACTGGTTTCCGCTATATGCTTGGATTTGCTTTCGTCGATGAGCTCATTTGCTGCAACGATCATTTCGTCGGTAAGCGGATCTCGCACATCATGCAGCGAAACGCGACCGAGAATTCTATCTGCAAGTGGTTCTACCACAACCTCATTATCCTTGAGGGAGGTAATGCCGATTCCACGTAGCGTACCACAGTCGAACTGCGTGATTGTCACATCCTGAGCAACATCTACAAGCCGCCGCGTGAGGTATCCAGCATCGGCAGTCTTGAGAGCTGTATCTGCAAGACCTTTGCGTGCACCGTGCGTCGAAATAAAGTATTCCAGAACGGACAATCCTTCCTTAAAATTGGACACGATTGGATCTTCAATGATCTCCCCCGCAGATCCTACGAGACTTTTTTGGGGCTTTGCCATAAGACCACGCATCCCTCCCAGCTGTCGGATCTGCTCCTTTGAACCACGAGCACCTGAATCAGCCATCATGTAGATGGCATTGAACCCCCCCTCGTGCTCCTTGAGTGTCTCGAAAAGGACTTCCGATACACGATTGTTTGTTCGCGTCCAGATATCTATGACCTGATTATGACGCTCGTTATCCGTGATGTAGCCCTCCTCATAATTAGCATGGGCCGTAGCCACTTTACTCTTAGCAGCATCAATAAAAGACAACTTTTCATCCGGGACCACGATATCCGCCAGCGAGAATGTCAATCCAGCAGTTGTGGCACACTCAAAACCGGCCCGCTTGATTTCATCCAGGAAACGTGCGGTCTGCGGGAAATCCGTAGCACTCAGCACATGGCCGATAATACGCCGTAAGTTCTTCTTGGTAAGCACATCATTGATATACGGTAGACCCTTTGGCACTACTTCATTGAATAGCACACGCCCGACCGTGGTGCCGATGATCTCCCCGGTATTGAGACGAATTTTGATCTTGGCATGAAGATCCACCTGTTTCTGATCGAACGCTTGCCTGACCTCAGTCAAAGAGGCAAAACGCATACCTTCTCCTTTGCACCCGGAGCGTGATTTGGTGAGGTAGTAGAGACCAAGTACCATATCCTGCGTCGGTACAGTAATTGGACCACCGTGAGCAGGCGACAGGATGTTATGGCTTGACAGCATCAGGATCATAGCCTCCATACAGGCGGCATGTCCAAGAGGGACATGAACTGCCATCTGATCCCCGTCAAAATCAGCATTAAATGCTGTACAAACGAGTGGATGCAACTGTATGGCCTTCCCCTCTGTCAGAATCGGCTGAAATGCTTGGAAACCTAATCTGTGAAGCGTGGGAGCCCGGTTTAGCATTACCGGACGCCCCTGGATCACCTTCTCTAGAATATCCCAAACCTCTGCCGTCCGTTTATCGACAACTTTCTTGGCACTCTTGACTGTCTTAACAATTCCCCGTTCGATCAGCTTCCGTATCACGAATGGCTTGAACAGTTCCACGGCCATTTCCTTGGGTAGCCCGCACTGATGCAGATCCAGTTCGGGGCCCACAACAATGACCGAGCGCCCCGAGTAATCCACACGTTTACCCAGTAGATTCTGACGGAAACGCCCCTGCTTGCCTTTGAGCATGTCCGAAAGGCTCTTCAGCGCACGATTATTATCACTACGCACCGCGTTAGCCTTCCGGGAATTATCAAAGAGGCTGTCCACCGCCTCCTGGAGCATCCGCTTCTCGTTACGCAGTATGACCTCGGGAGCCTTGATATCAATCAGGCGCTGAAGTCGGTTATTACGGATGATAACTCGACGATATAGATCATTTAGATCACTTGTGGCAAACCTGCCCCCCTCAAGGGGGACCAATGGGCGCAGTTCAGGCGGTATTACGGGAATCACGCGCAATACCATCCACTCTGGATGGTTCTCCAGACGCCGGTTCGCATCCCGGAAAGCCTCAACCACTGTTAATCGCTTGATCGCGTCAGCCTTACGCTGCTGGCTGCTCTCTGTTTTGATTTGGAATCGAAGCTCATGTGAGAGTTCTTCCAACCGAAGGCGCTTGAGCATAAACTCAATCGCCTCGCCGCCAATCATCGCAATGAATTTTTCAGGATCATCATCAGAAAGACGGTTATTGTCATCTCTGATCTTGTAGAGGGTATCGTAGTAGTCCTCCTCTTTCAGGAGTTGGTTATCCTCAATCCCGTGTTCGGCAGCGCATCCGGCCTGGACTACAACATACTCTTCATAGTAGATGACCTTTTCGAGCTTTTTGGTACGGAGATCAAGCAGATGACCAATCTTGTTCGGCAACGTACGGAAGTACCAGATATGCACTACCGGCACTGATAAAGCAATGTGCCCCATGCGTTCGCGGCGTACACTCTTCTTAGTCACCTCAACACCACACCGGTCACAGATAATTCCTTTATAGCGAATACGCTTGTACTTACTGCAGTAGCACTCCCAATCCTTAACCGGACCAAAGATTTTCTCGCAGAATAGCCCATCTTTTTCGGGCTTGAAGCTGCGATAGTTAATCGTCTCCGGTTTTAGTACCTCGCCATGACTTCTATCCAGAATCACCTCGGATGAAGCGAGATTGATCGTGATGGATGAAAACGTTTTGCTCTGCGATGGGATGTTCCCGTACGGCATAATGGGTCAGCCTTTGGATGTTAAAATTGAATGGGATACCTGAGGCTACTCAAGCGTTACCTCTAAACCGAGTCCTTGGAGCTCTCGAACAAGCACGTTGAAACTCTCTGGAGTACCGGCCGCTGGCATATTCTCCCCTTTAACGACACATTCATATGTCTTGGAGCGCCCCTGCACATCGTCACTTTTGACAGTGAGCATCTCTCTCAGCACATTCGAAGCACCGTAGGCATACATTGCCCATACCTCCATTTCACCGAGTCTCTGCCCACCAAACTGTGCTTTACCGCCCAGGGGCTGTTGGGTGATCAGACTGTACGGCCCAATTGACCGGGCGTGAATCTTATCGTCAACCAAGTGACTCAGCTTCAGCATATAAATTTGACCAACCGTAGTTTTTTGATCAAACGCTTCTCCCGTTAATCCGTCATACAGTTGTGCCCTGCCATCTACCGGCAACCCTGCCTCCTCCATGGCTTCGGTGAGATCATCCATTGTCGGACCGTCAAAGCTTGGCGTAGCAAACCGTTTGCCTAACCTGGCACCGGCCCAGCCAAGAAGCGTCTCGTAGATCTGGCCCAGATTCATCCGGGAGGGTACACCCAAGGGGTTGAGTACAATGTCAACTGGCGTACCGTCCGCAAGAAATGGCATGTCTTCAACTGGTACAATGCGTGCAACTACACCTTTGTTACCGTGCCGCCCCGCCATTTTATCCCCTACCTGAATCTTGCGTTTTTTAGCAACAGCAACTTTCGCTAACTGCACAATCCCCGGTGAGAGCTCATCACCCATTTGTGCACGATGACGCTCACGTTTGAACTTTGCGTCAATCTTGGCAACAGCTGCGTCAAAATTCTTGAACAGCTTGCCTAGGTTTCGATTTACCGCAGCCGTCCCCTCTACCGAGAATTTTGGATTGATCTCGTGTACTTGCACATCCTTAAAGCTTGACTCAAGAATTTTCACCCCTTTCAACACAATAATCTCTCCATCCCATGATTCAATATTGGATGCCGCCGTATGTCCATCCAGGAGGTCAAAAAATTTCTCAGAAAGGTCAGAACGTAACCTCGCAAGGTCTCGCTCAAAATTATTCTCAATAATAGCGAGCTGCTGATGCTCTCGCTTCTTTGACTCAGGGTCCGAATTGCGCCGACTGAAGAGCTGCGTATCAATAACTACGCCTTTCATCCCCGGAGGTGCTTTCAGCGAGGCATCCTTTACGTCCCCCGCTTTGTCACCGAAAATAGCCCGAAGCAATTTTTCCTCTGGTGTCGGATCGGTCTCACCCTTGGGAGTAATCTTACCAACGATAATATCTCCCGCTTTTACCTCAGCACCCATCCGTATTATCCCACGCTCATCCAAGTCCTTGGTAGACTCAACAGATACATTTGGAATCTCACGTGTAAGTTCTTCCTGTCCACGCTTCGTTTCCCTGACCTGTAAATCAAAAGATTCGATGTGAACAGAAGTAAATACATCTTCCGCAACTAAACGCTCCGAGAGAACGATGGCATCCTCAAAGTTGTATCCCCTCCATGGCATGAATGCTACAAGGACGTTCTTGCCCAGTGCAAGCTCGCCTTTTTCGGTACTGAATCCATCGGTTAATACGGTACCTTCGACGACTTTTTGCCCTACCTCTACGATGGGCTTTTGGTTGATACAGGTGTCTTGGTTGGTGCGCCGGAATTTGGTGAGGAGGTATTCTTTTACCGGCTCCTCAAATGCCAACTTGCGCGCAACATGAGATTGATTGTAGCGAATGATAATTCGCTTTGCATCCACGTACTCAACTACACCTTTTCCTTCGGCGACCAAAGCTGCGCGGGAATCCCGTGCCACACGCCCCTCCATGCCCGTCCCTACGATTGGGGCTTCAGCACGGAGCAGTGGCACTGCCTGTCTCTGCATGTTTGATCCCATGAGCGCGCGGTTTGCATCGTCATGCTCAAGGAATGGAATTATTGAGGCACTCGGCGAAACAATCTGGTTCGGAGAAATATCCATAAACTGGATCCGCTCTGGACGCTCAGAGGGAACCTCCCCCCGGTAGCGGCACCGCACCAAATTATCCAGAAAATTCCCCTCATCATCAATGCGGGCGTTCGCCTGGGCAATGACCGCATCGTCTTCCTCTTCCGCCGATAGATAAACAATGGAATCCGTGACCTTCCCATTCTTTACCACTCGATAGGGCGTTTCAATGAAACCGAAATGATTTATCCGTCCGTGCACACACAGCGAAGAAATCAATCCAATGTTCGGCCCCTCTGGTGTTTCGATGGGACAAAGTCGCCCGTAGTGTGTGTAGTGCACGTCGCGAACCTCAAATCCTGCTCGCTCCCGCGTCAATCCACCCGGTCCCAAAGCCGACATACGGCGTTTGTGCGTCAATTCAGCCAGTGGATTGGTTTGATCCATAAACTGGCTAAGCTGATTCGTCCCAAAGAACGTGTTAATAACGCTGGAAATAGTTTTGGCGTTGACCAGATCCTGGGGAGTTAACGAGTCCGCATCCCGCGCATTCATGCGCTCGCGTATTGTGCGGGCCATGCGGGCCAGACCAAGCGAAAACTGAAGCCCCAACTGCTCACCTACAGTACGCACACGCCGATTACTTAAATGGTCTATATCGTCCAGTCCGCTCCGCCCGGAACGCAGCTCCAGAAGCTTGCTGATTATCGCTACGATATCTTCCTGAGTAAGTGTGACCGTCTCTTCCGGTACCCTCAACCCTAAGCGCTTGTTTATGCGATAGCGACCAACTGCCCCCAGATCATAGCGCTTTTCGCTGAAAATGAGGCGGTCAAGAATATTTTTGGCTGCATCAGAATCCGGCGGCTCAGCATCTCGAAGCACTCGATAGAGCTCTTTCAGCGCTTCTTCCTGATTACTGGATGGATCACGTCGAAGCGTTTTGACAAGCGCACTTGTATCCAACAAATCCGTACTCTCCTCATGCAACACATAAACCCGCCCCACCGCGTATTGGTGAAGGATTTTCCAGTCATCCTCTGTGATGACGTGATCCGCGGGTAGAAGAATCCGATTTATGACTCGCTCCTCCACTACTTCACCGGTCGACTCATTAATGTACTCGACGGGATCACCGGTTTCCTTATCGAGACCCTCGATCAATTCACCGGTCTGCTTGTCCAGAATCTCCACATAATCGTCTGCCTCCTGAGTTTTAATATCAATGGCAATACCGGTCTCTTGCTCAATGTATGCACCAAGAAATTCGCCTGTTTCACTATCCAGATCGCGTACAGGGGTGACAGGCTTAACGACATCAAACGCCAGTCTGCCACCGATTGCCCTTTGAAAATGGTGTTGTATACGTGTACTGATCCCCTTCGCTAAATTGAAGAGACGGATGATTTCGTCCGTTTCACTAAAACCAAGGGCCCGTAACAACGTCGTGACCGGCATCTTGCGCTTGCGGTCGATATATGCCCATATGACATTCTGTACATCCGTGGAAAATTCAATCCAGGATCCACGGATTGGAATAATCCGTGCTGAATACAGTCGTGTACCATTCGCATGGACCGCCTGACCAAAGAAGACGCCCGGACTCCGATGCAACTGCGAAACAACAACGCGCTCGGCACCATTGATCACGAACGATCCTCGCTCTGTCATTGCCGGCAGGTCCCCAAGATAGACTTCCTGCTCTACGGTTTCATCTGCCTCATCCTCATCGTCGTCATCATTAGCCGAAAGCCTCAGTCTAGCTTTGACCGGAATCGCATAATGTAGACCCTGTGCAAGACATTCCTCGATGGTGTGCTTGGGCGCACCTAGAGAGTATTCGAAAAACTCCAGGATGTAGCGTCCCTTGGTGTCCTCGATAGGAAAATGGTTCTTGAATATCCGTTGCAGCCCTTTCTCATCAGAGCGTTGATCGGGAGGCAGTTTGGCCTGGACAAAATCTTCGTAGGATCCAAGCTGTATATCCAGGAAATCCGGGTAATCCAGAACCGAGCGCGAACGAGCAAAATTCGTACGAGCCACATGTTGGCCATTTTTTTCGGACATGCACACCTAGGGGATGTTGATGGGTACAGTTACTGGCGGCGAGGCCCCAGTGATAAAGCTCTTATTTTGGCTGAGCAAACCGAAACTACTTAACTTCAATTTCTGCGCCTGCAGCTTCAAGCTGTGATTTAATATCCTCCGCCTCTTCTTTAGACACACCCTCTTTGACAGGAGCCGGCGCACTATCGACGAGCGCTTTGGCGTCCTTCAGGCCGAGCCCTGTAATTGCACGGACCGTTTTGATGACACCAATCTTGCTGCTGCCAAAATTATTGAGAATAACATCAAACTCCGTCTGTTCTGCAACAGCTTCCTCCTCACCACCAGCCGCACCAGATGCAGCTACAGCTACGGCTGCCGCCGCCGGCCTGATGCCATAATCGTTTTCCAAAATTGAAGCCAGGTCACTGGCCTCTTTGATCGTCAGTGATACCAGCTCTTCAGCCAGTGTTTTTAAATCTGCCATGGTTTTTGTGGGTTTTCCGGCGGCGGTCTCAGCCGACAAAAGCTGCGCCGCAGATTAAGGGATAATGACTTAGTTAGGCCTCTTCACGTTCCTGCAGAGTTTCCAGGATAGCCAATAGGTTAGATCCCGGCGATTCTACTGCAGAAATAACATTCTGGATAGGTGAAAGCAGAAGCGTAACCACCTCACCCAGTAACTCATCTTTTGATTTCAGTGAAGCCAGCACATCGATCTGTTCTCCTTCAAAGAGAACACCGTCTATGACCGCTGCTTTGAGCGCGGGAAGGGGCTGACCAGAGCTTTTCCTGAATGCCTTGATAGCCCGCGCTGCTGCACTGGGCTCGACACTGATAGCTATCGCTGTGGGGCCGTACAGATGGTCAAATGCCACATCATAGCCGCCCGTGTTCTCCATGGCGCGCTTGAGCAGCGTATTCTTAACCACACGATATTCCACACCGGCATCTCGTAAAACCTGTCGCAACCCGCTTATCTCAGCTACATCAAGCCCTTTATAGTCTGTTACATAAACGGAGGGGTTATCTTCAAGCTTTTCTGTAAGAAGGGCGACTTCTTCGATTTTCTGAGCTTTCGTCACTGGCATCCGATTATCGAGCAATATTGATCGCTTCCGTACGTAAGATTGAGACCGGAGGCCCCATACTGGTAGAAAGCGTAATTGAGCGTACGTATGTGCCTTTTGCCGACGCAGGTCGCAGGCGTAAAACTTCTAGGAGAAACGCACGTGCATTCTCTTCAAGTTGCTTTGCATTAAAGGAAGCGCGACCGATTCCGGTATGCAGGTTCCCTTGCTTATCGACACGAAAATCAATTTTTCCGGCTTTCACTGCTTTCACCGCTCCGGCTATATCAAAGGTGACCGTACCGCTCTTAGGGTTCGGCATAAGACCTCTTGGACCTAGTATGCGACCGAGTCGACCAACCTTGGACATAACATTAGGCGTAGCAATGACTACATCTATGTCTGTCCAGCCTGCCTGAATCCGCTCGACGTATTCTTCGAGTCCCACATGGTCGGCTCCGGCTGCTTCGGCTTCCTCTTGCTTATCCGGACTGGTCAAAACCAGTACGCGCATTTCCTTGCCCGTACCATGCGGCAGAGCTACACTGCCTCGAACCATCTGGTCCGCATGGCGCGGATCAACTCCCAGACGGAGATCAATATCCACCGATTCGTCAAACTTCGCCGGGTCTGCACTCTTAAGGACCTTTGCAGCTTCCTGCAGTGTAAACGGCCCACCGCCAGCTTCTTCAATCACCTTAGAAGAATTTTTATAGCGCCTTCCTTTCCTTGCCATACAGTTGTTGTTGTGATATAAGCGATCCAAGCACCTAATCGAATGGTGCAATCAAAAACCTAGACAGGGCGTCCAGTTACAATAACGCCCATCGAGCGGGCGGTCCCGGCAATCATAGCCGCACCCTTATCCACATCAAATGCATTAAGATCCTCCATCTTTTGCCTTGCAATATCACGACACATATCCCATGTTACGGTGCCTACTTTGTTACGAATCGAATCGTCAGCCCCTTTACTGATATTAGCTGCTTGCCGCAAAAGGACTGCAGCAGGCGGGCTCTTGACTATGAATGAAAAAGATTTATCCGCATAGACACTGATCACCACGGGTAGCACCAATCCCATGCGGTCTTTGGTTGCCGCATTAAACTGATTGCAAAAATCCATGATATTCAGCCCATGCTGTCCAAGCGCTGGGCCAATGGGGGGAGCCGGGTTTGCCTGTCCAGCCTTGATTTGGAGCTTTATAAGGCTCTCTGCCGGTTTGCCTGCAGCCATTACTGAGTCTTAATCAGGATGCACTGAAATTCTGGGTAGCCCGTTAGTACGCAAGGAAAACTTCGGGGTTCCCACATGTTACAGAAAAAATTTTATTCTTGGGGCATAATTTGTAAATAATCCAGTTCGACCGGTGTCTTGCGGCCGAATATGGATACCATTACGCGGACTTTCATCTTATCCGGATAGATATCGTCTACGACCCCGGAGAAATTATTGAACGGACCATCGACCACCTGAATAGGATCTCCAGGTGCAAATGGGATTTCCGGCTTATCGCCTGCTTCCAGAGCTTCATCTATCCGACCGAGAATCCGCTTGATTTCTTCATCCATAAGCGGCTCGGGAAAATCACGAGAAGGCAACCACTTGATCGCTTCTCTTTTCTGCTTGAAGATCTGCTCCTTGAATACATGAACTAGACGTCTGTCCATCACAGCGTTCACCAGCATATAACCTGGAAAATCTGTTTTTTCACGCGTCCGCTTCTTGCCGCCACGCATTACAAAGACGTTCTGGGTTGGAATCAATATTTCCCCCAACTGATGGCTGAGCCCTTCGCGCTCGATCACGTCTACTATGTATTCCCTAACACGCTTTTCATGTCCGGAAAATGTCTGCAAAGCGTACCATCTGAACGTAGGCTTTCTTCGTAGAGCCATGTTTTCTTACCTGCTGACTAGCCCGGATAAATAATTTCTAGAATCCTGCTGATCACACGGTCTGCACCAAAAATGAACAATGCGAGCACAAAACTCGCGACCAATGTGATCACCGTATTATTCATCAACTCTCTGCGCTGGGGCCAACTAGCCTTGCGCATTTCGATAGCCACCTCTTCGAGGTAGGTTCGGGCATTGTTAACTAATTTTTTCATTTATCAGGCTGTTAGCACGGGTGGTAGGACTTGAACCCACAACCTGCGGTTTTGGAGACCGCTGCTCTGCCAATTGAGCTACACCCGTTGATGCTTTGATCAGTCTAGGATTTTGGTAACTACGCCGGCGCCGACGGTTCGTCCACCTTCCCGGATAGCAAACCGAAGCCCCTGCTCCATTGCCACCGGCTGAATTAACTTTACCTTGAACTGCGTATTGTCGCCAGGCATCACCATCTCCGTGCCTGCAGGCAACTCGATATCTCCCGTCACATCCGTCGTCCGAAAATAAAACTGCGGGCGATAACCCGGAAAAAACGGCGTATGACGTCCTCCCTCATCCTTGCTCAATACATACACCTCACACGTAAACTCCTGGTGCGGCTTGATCGAACCCGGATGAACGATCACCTGACCGCGCTCGACTCCATCCTTCGCAACCCCACGAAGCAGTAAGCCCA
>MPNB01000096.1 GCA_002238805.1 Rhodothermaceae bacterium bin80
CGTTGATGTGCAGTTGACCGTCATGGCCAGCGTACTCTATCGACTCATGGGCGTGCGCGTCGGACAAGGCTATGAAAAAGCCGAGGCGCGGACCCTCTACCGTGACCTGATGCGACACACCGGCAAGATAACCATCACCCAGAATGAGATCCTCGTCCAGTTGCGTGCACGCGCCAAAGATAGCTACCTGATCGCTGCCGGATACCCCGAATTACACCAGAAAATTCCTTGGCTTGACAACAAAACCCTCCGAGTACAGTTCTCTAAACGACCATAATCCTCACATGAGAAAATGAACGCGGGAATTCAGGCTAGAGATAGCGCGGGTGTTGCTGAAGCCCCGAAAGACGAAGGCCAACACAAGTTAATGGGGGAATGCTTGGAGGGACAAGTCAAAGGCCGAATTCATGCCTATGCCTATTCTGGTCGAATTCGACCACTTGATCCAGTTCAAGCCGACCACCTGCTATGGGGCGTTTGCTGTCCTACATTCTCAACGGGTTGTTAATGGCCAAGGAGACGGCCTACCCCAACTCACCTGAGCCCATGGCCAATTTGGTTTACAGGCTGCTGAAACCACTATACGTGACAAATAGGCGTCTATGCTCGTTTGCATATGTGGAACTTGAAGACGGGATCTCATATAGAGAATTGGTTCTCAAAAGAAGTTAGGAGGTCTATGGAGATAATACGCCCACATGGCCTGACTATCCCACTGACAGCGGGTCACGTGCTATGTGGTGCAGCATAGACAAGGCAGACAATTTTAGGCTCGAAAGCAGCCAATTGCAGGACAAAAACAGAGTGGAGTGCAAATTCTGATCGAAGCTGTCCACCCATTCTGATTGAAGGTGCTCAACTTGGCGGCGTGTTTTCGCCGACACGCCGGATTACCGGGGGTGTCAGCGGTTCCGATCACGGGTTCCGGCCCGCAGCTGACAAGAGGTTTCATCCAGCTGCCGATCTAGGGCAAACCAGCAGACTTCAGTTGCCCAAAACAAAGCTGTGGCCCTAATACACGTAGCGCCAGGTGCATCTGGTCCACGGCCGCTTTTGGTGAATGCTCTTGGGCGAAACGCGCATCAAAGTTAGCAGGCTATGCTGGTTAGCACAATTAGTTTGGAAGCCATGTACGCATTTTCCGACAATCACAGATTATGACTCATTGTTCCTACCATCCACTGACCCAACGATACGGGTAACCCAACCTTCGATCTCCCCTTCCGGATCACGTTCCTGTAGTTGAGCAAGCGTCATTCTCGCCATGACCTCCTCAGAAAGGCGCTTCTTTGCATTAGAGCGCTTCTTGCTCTTCTTTTCTTCAGAAACCGATATCCATGGTGTCTCACTGTCCGAAGCCTCATGTACCTTGCGAGCTATTTCCTCTGGAACGTCATTGTCGTCATCAATCATGACATCTACGCCCAACGCATCCCGCACAGCATCAGGATGGAAGTAGTTCTCGATTTCTCGCTTCAAAGTAAGCGCAGCCCAATCACTTTCTTCACGGCTGTTCACCCTCTGTACTTCATCCTTGTACTTCTTGTCTGCATCGCGATCATAAATGTGCACTTCGGGAAGCCCGAAACCGCGTAGATATCGCCGCCTAATCCAGTGCCTTAGCGTTCCCCCTCCTGACGGTACGATAGCGACTCGATGCTCGTCGACTACGGACCCGAATCCATAGAGTTCTAAGGCCGCCTCAAAGAAAATGACATCTTTCGGTCCTTCTACAAAGAGCAACAAGCGCACGCGGTCGTCAGCTAGTACGCCAAGTTGCTCCGCAACACGTCGAATTACGTCGTCTTCGTGAGACTTCACGGATGGATGGCCGTCCTCCTCGCGCTCAATCAGACGAATACTGTCTAGTTGCACGAGGGCAGCAATACCAGGAACATGAGTAGTGATGATGATTTGTGTTCCATCTGCCTCACTGAGCCTCTGCAACGCTGTTAGCAGCATTCGCTGGTTGTTTGGGTGTTGTGAGCTTTCTGGTTCCTCTATCGCATAGATGATACCGGGGGCATCCGATTCTAGCTGCCGCCTCTCGGCTTCGGCACGAAAGAAATTGAGTAGGATCAGCCGGCGGACTCCCGAACCTCTCTTATTGATCGGTACGTCGTTCTGATCAAGAAGGGATAGCTTGAAGCTCGCCCATCTCGGCTCCGACTTGAAAACCGGACGCAGTTCGGCGGCAAGGGTCGCGTCCATTTCATGAAGCTTGTCCAAGGTTCGACCAACGACTTCCCCTACCCTCTTTTGAACTTTTTCCTTTATCAGGTCCACCTCTGTCTCCAGTTCCTTGACGGCATCCTTAACAGCCATATCAAACGGATCGGTAATCTCCGAGTCATCGTCGCGACTTTGCCTGTCTGCCCGAAAGAGCGCAAATGTCGGCAGTTCCTTGTGAAGTTGTGTCCAGACTGCCTTGCCATCGGTGCTGGATAGGGGAATATCCTGCGGACGACGATCCAAATTGTCGAAACTTGCCCAGATCGCTTTCCGAAGGCTGGCATTCACGCGTTGATCCACGTCATCCAAAGCAATACCGAGCTTTTTTGCTCGCGCTTTTAGCTTAGCATTTGTGAGCTTTAGCAGATCACTACAACCTTCAAGTCCGGGGTGGCGGGCATGAGCAAACACCTTGGCGACGGGTTTGGAAGCGCCGAGGTCGTACTCCTTCACAATCTCAAGCAGACCGTCCTCGTTCAACAAGTATTCCGATTCAAGTGTCGTAGTAACTTGCGCATCCAACACGACTTTCGGTGGCAATTCGTCAAACTTGCAGGTGATCCGCGTGGGGAGTCCTCCCGCATTGATGTTAGCGTCACCGGGGTCAGGCTTGCTATTGTCGAAGAAAATGTCCAGTGCTTCGAGCAAGGTGCTCTTGCCGACATCGTTGCGCCCTACGATCGTTGAAAAATTCGCAAGATCCATTGTCGTGGCTTTGAGATAAGCTCGGAAATTCTGGACGGTAACTGCTCTTAATCGCATGTGATTGCAATCTCTTCTGGAATGTAGCCATTAGATTTGGTGCGGGGAAAACGGGGACCTTTCAGACCACCAATCGAGACAAGCCATTAGCCGTTGAATGCCGATAGGAGCCAAAGATAAAACCGATCCGACTGCGAGGAAGCCCGGAATGAACTTGCAGTGTAAGATGCGGCGGCAGTCATAGCAAGGTCTGCATTAAAGGAAGTCGCAAAGGCAATATAGCTTGAAATAGAGGTTATGCGAAGCTGCACGGCATGCGGTCAAGTCAGACATTTGTACGTAGAGTTACCTGTACGGTTTATTTGGTCCATTTGAGGCCGCTGAAGTGGCGCAATGAGGCCTTTATCGCGCAAGTATACGCGCAGACGCAATCAACACGAAATCAGCAAGTCGACGCTGAACTAGTACCTGCGGCATCAATGTGTTGGGATCTGCTCGCCTCAACCCTACCCTCTGTCACTGGCTCGACCGCCGCATTCTCATTCACCCAGTGGCAGTCACGGCCTTGATGCTTAGTCCGATTCCACCCAGATCCATGAACGCCCGCTGCCGGCAAGACAGCACGATGATCTGGTGGTCCTGTGCCTGTCTTGTCAATGCATCGAACATGCTCTCAATGCGGTAGTCATCTGTATAGACGATGGCGTCGTCAAAGATGACTGGCGCGGGGGAGCCACTGTTGGCCAGGATGCGCGCGAACGCCAACCGCACCAGAATCGCAATCTGTTCCTGAGTGCCGCCGGAAAGCACGCTGAAATCCTCTTTCGTCCCATGGCGCTCAAGAGTCTCAGGAAGAATGTTCTCGGCCCCAAAGCTGATTTGGGCCCTGGGCCACAAAAGACCAATAAGCGGCCTGAGCTCTTCGAGCACGGGCGCTACATAGCGGTCGCGTGCGGATTGTTGCGCATCGTCGAGAGCTCGGGCCAGGCGCTGGAGGACCTTTACCTCGTGGCGTATATTCCGCAGCTCCTCCTCTGCATGCTCCAGCTGCTCCGCAATGTCTTCCAACTCTTCTTCCACTGCGTCACCATCCTGAATCTTAATGGATTCGTCCAGCTTGGCAATTTCTATGCGCAGGCGCACCTTTTCGTCTCCCGCCCTATCCAAAACCGACTTGGCGCGCGCAAGCCTATTCGCTACTGCCTCCGAATCCGGCGCGCCATCCTCGAGTTCGCGGCGGCAAAGCGTCAGGTCCTGCAACTCTATGGAAAGGCTTTCAAGCAGTTTCTCCTGGCGGCGCGCCGCCTCTTCCGACAAGTCCCGACCTCGGATGGCCACTTGGGCGCGGCTTAGCCGGGACTGCGCGCCATCAAGAGCCGCTGCGGTCGTGGCTTCCTTACGCTCCGCTGCCGCACAGCGCGTGCGCTGCCGCTCGTGGGTCTCGACGCATGCGTCCCGATTCGTGCGGGCATTTTCTTCCTCGGCCGAGGCCTGCGCTCGCGTCGGTTCATCGTCGCCTTCCTCTTCCGTCTTCTTGGGCAGGATCGCCAACTTCTTTCTAAGTGCGTCGACGCCTTGAGGTGCCACGCTCCGCAGCAGCGCTTCGGCCTTCCGCCGGCGCTTTTCCGCATCCAGCCGGCGCTGCATCGATAACCTTGCGCCAGCAATATCGTCGACAGCATGCTTGAGGAGCAGCCTCCGAAATCGCTTTTCTGCCGCTTCCAGCGACGCATTGTCCACGCGCTGGTCCGGGTTTACAGTAAGCGTACCTACACCCTCAATACCGAGCTCCGCTCCTTCCGGAATCGGGACGCGAGCGTCGTGCTCCAGCGGCTTTCCCTCCAGTGTTACCTTGCCTACAGCATCAGGATGGTAGGTCATTGTGACCGACGCCGACTCGCGGTCACGGCTCCGCCGGAGCGTACATACCTCCGTATTTAACCGTTCGAGTTCCCCCCCCTTCAATTGAACTCAACTCCCGCCCCTCTTCCTCCTTCGCTTTCTCCAGGGCCTGCTCCGCACCTTCCGCCTGATTTAATCTAGTGCGCAATTCTTGTCGCCGCTCGGCGTGCAGGGCTATGGATTCTTTTTGCTCTGCACGGCGGAGTACGCGGAGCGCAGTGTCTGCCAAGGTTTCGGACTCCATTCGCTTCGATTCCGCTTGGGCCAGGGCCTCTGTTTTGTCTGCTAGGTCCTCGGACGCTGCAAGATGTTCTTGCCGGGCTTCGGCACAGGCCTTCTGGGCCTCCTCGAGCTCCACTTTGGCGCTCTGCAGCGTCTCTTTCTCGTCGCGGACCCGGTCCAGTTCCAAACCCTTTGCGTGCTCCTTGACCTTGATTTGTTCCAGCTGGCCCGTATGGCGCTGTGCTGCCTCATTTGCCCGCTTGGCGGCGTTGAGTTTCTCGTTCAGTCGCGCATCCGCCTCCGGATCCTCCAACCTCTTCAGCTCGTTCCGCTTCCGCCGACGCTCAGCAAGGTCGGCGTGAAGCTTATGCGAAATCCTTTTCAGGTCATCCAGTCGCTCCGTTAGCACAGCAACACTTTTCTCCTGCCCCGCAAGGGGACCGTGAGTCCTGGACCTGCCCGTTGCGGTTACGTACCGGGCCAGTTCATCTTCACACGCCTTTCGGGCCACCTCCATGCGCCTCCCACCCGTCATGACGTCCACCTCGTCCGACACGGCCGATTCAAGCAGGTTCTTCCGAGCCAGCTGGGCGCTTTCTTTCTCTCCCCTGCTCCCCCTGTCAAGCCCTCCCTGTCCCTGGCGCACCCACAGCAAGCCTGCAGGCCCACCATACTTAGGCGCTTGCAGCACGCCCTTGATCCAGTCCTCCGCTTCGTCCGCTTGCTTGAATAGGGTTCCCCTCACGAAAAACCTTCACCGACCCCCTGACCCCTTTCCAGCATTTCCAAATGCGGTAGGCCGTGCCGTCCAGATCGATTTCCACTTCCACTTCCGGATCCCCACCCGCATAGGGCTTCAGGCTCTTTATCCGCTTGTCCTGTGCTTTGCGGTCGCGGAAGAATACGGCGTGCAGCGCATCGAAGACGGTCGATTTCCCGTGCTCGTTTGGCTCGGCAAGAACGTTCACGCCCGGGCCTATGCCGTTTACTTCAACGGGATCGGTAAACTGGCGGACATTCTTGAGGCGTATAGCTTTCAGGATCATGGGGCCACGACGTAGCTGTACAACCGCTGAAGCGCCCCGTCCGCAATGCGCCTAACTTCAGCGCTAACGGAGCTGTTCGTTGCCTCTTCCTGGAGCTCGTCAGCGGCCTTGCGGAGCGCCCCGCCGTTTGAGATCTGGTCCAGATCTTCCAGATCGTACTCAATGCGAAGCGTGTCCGACAGTAGTTCAAGGTAGCCGAACTCGGAGCGCAATTCGCGCACTGAGTGCTCCAGGACAGCCCACGCAGGAAGCCGTACGGAGCCGGTGGCCCTCACCTTGCGAAGCAGGTCATGGCGATTGCCGCCACCTGTCAGCAAGGCAGACTCAAGGACCTGTCTCACATCTTGCTCCGGCGTGAGATGTAACTGTACATCCTCCCAGTCGAACCGCCCTGTCTCTACCGGATTCACGTCGATCCTGCTACCCGGCGCGGGAATAGTGACGGCCAGGCATTTGCCGCGTCCTGTATGTTTGAATCGGTCCCGTTCGGGCGTACCGCTGTACCAGGTCGCCTCCGTTATGCGGTGAAAGCCGTGCCAGTCGCCGAGGGCCAGGTAATCCAGGCGCGCAGTAGTTGCACGGTCACGCGGAATGATTTCCTCCTCCCCTGCGCCAAAGTCCTGAACATTGCCATGCGCAAGACCGATGCGAATCCAGTCCTTTGATGTGTCCGCTCCTTCCATCCATTCTGTGAGGTCGCGACCCGGTGACCGGCTCGGCACCGGTGCCGGCAAAAGCACAACGCCGGGGATCAGCTCAGTCAGTTTGGGCTCCGTAAGCACTCGCATGCCGCCGGCATCCTGCACATTAGCCCATAGCTGCTCCGCAGCCAGGCTGTCATGATTGCCGGGAATGGCGATCCAGGTTATGTCCTCTGCCGCGCGCATTTCGGCCAGTGCCTGCTTCCAGACATCCGCGCTAGGCGTCTCCGTATCAAAAAGGTCACCAGCAATCAGAACGTGTTGCGCTCCATGCTCGCGGGCTGCACCTTTGAGGCGCCGCAGCACTTCACGGCGTTCCTCAAAGAGACGCCCCCGAATAGTTTCCGGAAATGCGGAAAAACGCCGGCCAAGGTGCAGGTCTGACGTGTGGATGAACTTGAAGGCTGCCATGAGCAGTGTCCAGTCTATTGAGCGCAGTCGTGTGCTCCAGAAACACACTCGTACCAATGCACCTTAAGCATACCCGAGCCGTGCAGATTATATGAAATCATCCATCCCGACCGGGGCAATTCAGCAACTTGGTCCATATCCGGCACTTGGCGATGTCCCAGATTGCTCCGCGTTCGTGACTGCGTGAATCCAGGCACGCTGCATCGCCTCGAATCGCAATCTCCCTAAAGCCTCTTGCAAAATACCAAAAACTAAAACCGGGGACAGATCACGAATAGAACTCCCGTAAACCTGACAGTGAAGATAATAATTCTTCAGATATCACAATAGGACTATCCCGGCTGGTTGGCCAACTATAAGACCTTTCTTATAATATTGTTCACGAATCTAATGTCGTGGCCACTGTATTTGCTCACCCAGAAACGAAGGTCTACTATCCCTGTCGCTCATATTGCGCGTGACTTTCCGGCCAATTCTCTCCAGATTTTTCAATGGTGTACTATTGCTTCGCGAGCCAATTCACGCCCCGTTACCGTCAATTCCAGGGACTCTCCGACTGGGTACAATAATCTCTGTGCAGCTGCACGAGAGACTACATTCGCGGCAAAGGGTTTTTCCCAGGCCAGGTGCTCCTGAAGGTGATCCACTCGACATTCCCGCTCAGCTTCAGGGGTGCCTTCATGTTGCAGCAAGTGAATCACAAGCATCTTGATTGCAAATTGCCACCTTTGACGTTTTCTACGCTGCCATGCAGCCAATAACCCCTGATTGGGAGCTACACAAAGCAGGATTCCAAACTGGACGCCTACTATCGCGGCCATACATCCTGCGATTGAAGCATCAAGCAGGTATGCGATCCAGTATCCCGAAACGGCGGCAGTAACAGCCAACAGGATACTATACAAGATCATACGATCAAGTCGATTGGTGAGCAAGTATGCACTGATGGGAGGCCCTACCATAAGGGCAACTACCAGGATGGATCCGACCGCATCAAATGCAGCAACCGCTGTCATTGATATTAATCCCATAAGTGCATAGTGCAGCAACCCCGGCAGGAAACCTAGCGTTGCACAGAGTGCACTGTCAAACGTAGCCAATTTGAGCTCCTTGTAGAATAGCATTATAAACGCTGCGCACAGCAGTCCAACCGAACCGGTGGAATACAAAGATTGGGGCCCCAGATCGTACCCTGCGATTTCCAAGCGGTCGAATGGTGCAAAGGCCAACTCCCCCAGGAGCACGGCATCAGTGTCCAAGTGTACGTCACCTGCATAACGGGCGATCAGAATTACACCAGTCGCAAAGAGTGCCGAAAAAACCAACCCAATCGCGGCATCTTCGCGCACACGATTGGTCTTGCGCATCCACTCAACCAATACAACCGTAAGCAGCCCTGTCGCCGCACCACCGAGTATAAGAATTGGAGATGACAGGTTACCGGTCAAGAAGAATCCAATTACGATACCTGGTAGGATTGCGTGGCTAATGGCATCGCTCATCATAGCCATTTGCCGCAATACCAGAAAAGTTCCTGGAAGCGCACATGCAACTGCAACTACGGCAGCAACCAATTGAATTTCCAGCTGAAACGGGCTCATGACACACGTTTGGCTAAGAGTTTCTCGCAGGCATTTATCCCCTCCTGTGTCAATGCCCAAGCCCCAGTTGAATGCAGGCTTATCAGCCCTTTGGAATGTAAGCTGCGTAACTGCCGACGCAATGTGCTTGCATGTGGGTGCATTATCTTCAAGGCAGCTTCCATGTGCGGATGCCCAAGGCTGTCATGCTTCCTTGCCAGTTCAAAGAGATCCAGTAAAATGGCTTCGCTCCTCAGCCTTCGGGCCTGAAGCGTTCGGCGAATCTGCTCCCAAACCAGTCCACGACGCGGAGCAATGATCACAGAAACAATTACAACTCCACTTGCGCATAGAACAATCGTCGGGCCGGTTGGCAGATTAGATGTGCTCGTACTCAAGAGCGCTCCACCTACTCCAGAGAGAGCCCCTATCACCATCGAAATCAACACCATGATCCCCAGGTTATCCGTCCACTGACGTGCAGCAGCCGCGGGAGCAATGATCATTGCACTCATGAGAACCACGCCTACCGTCTGCAGTCCAATCACAATAGCAACCACCAGTAGCGTAGTCAGCCCAAGGTCCAACCAACGTACAGGCAATACCAGACTGTTTGCGAATTCAGGATCAAAGGACAAGATCTTGAACTCTTTCCAGAATAAGACTAGCACGACTAATGCCAAACCACCCAAAACTGCCATTGTAACCACATCCTGCTCAACGAGCGCGGCTGCCTGGCCAAATAGAAATGAATCAAGCCCTGCCTGGCTTGCATTGGGGAATTTCTGAATGAAGGTGAGCAGAACTAGACCAATACCAAAAAACACAGATAATACAAAACCAAGCGCACCGTCGTACTTAATTCGTGTTGTTGC
Source organism: Rhodothermaceae bacterium bin80 (assembly GCA_002238805.1). Lineage (GTDB taxonomy): Bacteria > Bacteroidota > Rhodothermia > Rhodothermales > Bin80 > Bin80. Next base: position 9,672 of record MPNB01000096.1, read on the forward strand.
GATTATCGCTAAAACCGCTACAGTTGCAAGCCATCCTGCGAGCCCAGCACCCACCATCAGGATTAGCGGGGCTTTGCTGCCGGTAATGATAAAAGCCAGACCAACGCCTGGCAGGGCTGCATGCGATACGGCATCACCCAGTAAACTCTGCCGTCGCAGTACAGCAAAGGTTCCTAACGCGCCACTTATGGCGCCTAATGTTGCCGCCCCAAGAGTGACTGTACGAAACGTATAGTCATTGAAAAAATGCTCCATGACTACGTTGCGTCCCTAATGATTGCAACACGGCCTCCGTAGGTGAGTCTCAAACTGGCTTCCGTGAATACTTCTGAAACAGGACCACTTGCAATCCGGCGCACATTCAGGAGCAACACTTCATCAAAGTAGGAGGATACAGTTTGCAGGTCATGATGTACCACCACTACCGTCTTGCCTAATGATCGCAGAGTACGAAGGATATCAATGATCGTCCGTTCCGTCGTTGCATCTACTCCCTGCAAGGGTTCATCCATGAGGTAGATGCGAGCATCCTGCACCAGTGCCCGCGCCAGAAATACGCGTTGTTGCTGTCCACCGGACAATTGGCTAATCTGACGATGAGCCAACTCAGCTATACCTACTTGGCCGAGCGCAGCCAATGCCTCCGCACGCTCACTGCGTCCTGGTCGACGAACCCATCCAAGACGACCGTACAATCCCATTAATACAACGTCAATCGCACTGGTTGGAAAATCCCAATCCACGCTCCCGCGCTGAGGTACGTAACCTACACTGGAGGCTACACTTCGATAAGATTGACCAAATATCCTGACTTGGCCGGCAGCTGGCTTGATTAGTGATAGAATTGTCTTTATCAGCGTCGTTTTACCAGCACCATTGGGACCGACAACGGCCATCAGTACGCCTGAGGGGACGTCCAAATCAATATCCCACAAAACCGGGCTTTCCCGATATGCTACCGTAAGGTCACGTACCTCAATTGCGTTCGCCATTCGAGAGTGCCTTAACGATAGTATCAATATTGTAGCGGATCATATCCAGGTACGTAGCTGCTGGTGTGGATGGCCCACCCAGTGCATCCCCGTACAATATGCCGCCAATACTGACCTCAAAGCCCTTGGCATTTACAGCTTCCTGGACGGCTTCAATACCACGTGGGGAAACTGATGACTCTATGAACATCGCCGGAATTCGCCGGTCAGTTACAAGTGTAGCCAAGTTCTGTACATCCGCCGCACCTGCTTCTGAAGCAGTGGAAATTCCCTGAAGCCCATGTACATCAAACCCATACGCCCGCCCAAAATAACCGAACGCATCGTGAGAGGTTATTAGCACTCGCTGCTCCTCTGGTACCTCATTAACTTTCTCATGCACGTAAGCGTGTACCTCCAAAAGCTCGTCTGCATAACCATCTCCTCGCATTGCAAACATAGCTCCACGTGCAGTGTCCAGGGCCCCTAGGGTATTTGCGAGCGCATGTGCAGCACGGGCCCATAGCTCAGCATCAAACCAGATATGCGGATCATAATTACCTTGAAAAAGCTCTGAAACCCGCAATAAACTATCGGGAATGCTAACCTCAGCAATTGCGACCGTTGGCTTCCCCCGTGCAGCCATCGCCTTGAACAGATCCCCCATCTTACCCTCAAGATGTAGACCATTATAAACCACGATATCGGCCTGGACCATTTTGTCAACATCGCGGGCACTAGCCTTGTATAGATGCGGATCAACCCCCGGGCCCATCAACGATTCAACGCTCACTTCCGCCCCACCAACTGCACGTACCAGATCCGCAACGATGCTCGTTGTCGCCACAACCCTGATTGCACGGTCTGCAAGAGGAGGACCGACCTCCTCCGTTGAAGTGCAAGACGTCAGCAGACCGAGTACTATAATACATACAGCAGACGAACGCATTCGGTATTTACCATTTTTAGTCTAGCCTAAAACTAGGAAATACCAAAACTGTTGCTGACGTGACCATATTCCACGGGACTCTCCATTTATTCCAGTGGACATATGAGCCACCAAATTTTAACAGGTCTCCGGCATAGCACAGCCCTCTTAACGCATGCGCTAATAATCGACACAGTCACCTGATCTCCGCCCGCAAAAATGGCCATTTGAATCGTAATGGGTAGCCAACTCCTATAATCAACGTACCCTTGCGGGGGGGGCTTCAAAAATAGTTTACAACGAGGAAGACGGGTAGACATTTTTCAGTCTATGACGCCCCTTCTGGACACTCAAGACATGTACGACGAGGCAAAACAGTGTCTGAAGTCGATCTGCGAAGAATTGCAGACCGAAGGGCAACACCAGACCGCCCGAAGCCTGATGGAGGGTATGGAGGAAACGCTAACGCTACACCGGTTAAACGTGGATAAGGAGTTGCGGCAGAGTTTGCGGACCACCAACATCGTGGAACATCTCAACAATCAAGTCAACGGAGTCCTGCGTAGGATCAAGCGTTGGCTCAACTCGGATCAGTGTCATCAGTGGGTAACCATGACACTGAAACAGATTCAGTACACAAACCAGTTGTCAGCCCTGCTGCAACCCCGCTGCAACAAGTACAAACACATCAGGTTAAGCTTGCCTTTGGTCGGTTACGAAACGCCAAGCTCCAACTAATTTTGCTACCACGCCCTACACTCTTCTCTTCGATGAAATGGACAACCCCTCTCCTGCTGTTTTCTATTGCCGCCACTTCTTTCCTGCTGGGCTGTGCCAACGAGAGTAAGGACGAAGCAAAAGCCCCCGTACCATCCAGACCCGAGCTGACTGAACTCTTTCGGATAGGCAACGAATCCGGCGGAAAAACTACTCTCTTCGCTAGCATTGGAGAACTCGTCGCCATTGACGGATCTAGCCGGATTTTTGTGGGAGAACAGCAAGAACCCAAGATCTATATGTTCACGGCAGAGGGAAACCTTATTAAAATCATTGGCCAAGAAGGCAATGGCCCCGGCGAATTTCAACGAATCGCATCCGTCCATATAGGCCCAGCTGATACGCTCTATGTGTTTGACTCCTCTTTGGAGCGAATGTCCGTGTATGAACCGGATGAGATGAAGCTGGCCTACGACTTTACGGTTTCACAAGACTCGCTCGGGCTGCCGTATTGGCTGGTCGGCGTACTTGATACGGGTTTTCTTTTAACGTACGGTTGGCCCATATCTCCAGGCGATGCAATGGCGGACCGCTTCTTGTATGTTATGCGAGTTGACTGGACGGGACAAGTCATGCATCCACCTGTACATCACCTGCCAGCTGCCGAATGGCTCGTTTCTGCAGAAGGCGAGGATCGCTTCGCTATAAGGATGCCCTTTGGTCGTAAACCCATTCTGCACATGGGATCTGGCGACAAGTTGTATGCGGGTTGGACGGAATCTGTTGATATTGCGGTCATTTCACCAAACGGCGTCCAGAGCAAGATCGTCTCACATGCGCTCACACCCATCCCGCTAACGCGCCAAGAGGTTCACTACTACGTCAGAGAAAGTCCGGATTGGTATCGCGAGGCGGTCCTCGGAGCCGATCTGCCAGTTACCAAACCCGCCTTCGAAAATTTTGTCGTTGATGATCTCGAACGCATCTGGATGAAAATTACCCCACATTCAGTAGTGGACACCATCGCCCAGTGGCTCATCTTTGATAAGGAAAACCGACTTCACGGCCAAGCACAACTCCCCATGAGCATAAATCTACGTGTGATTCGGCAAGAGCGGGCCTACGCCGAGCATCGTGAAGAGGCCTCCCTGATCGTATATCAAGTTCGGGAATAAGCAACAAATTGGTCCGGCTACATCAACTCTTTTCCGCGGTTTGTATAACTGAACTCTTCCGAATATAGGGGGAAGTTCAGGTATGAAAATCTGAATTGTAATAACCAATATGGAGAGTGAAAATCGTCTCAAAATTGCCCACAGTGAAGGCAATTAGGCATGTATGGGGCATAAATAAAATTGTCACAAAGCCCGGATCTACCGAGAGAAGCGGACCAAATGGGAAACTCTGATCTCTAAAAGTCGGCACGCGATAAATTCCGTTTGATCGCATCATGGCGCACTCCAGGCACCCAAAATCACGAGGCAGAAATTTTGGGATCAGGCCCTCCCATACACGCGGAGTAATCCAGGATCACAAACGACCGCCTATCTCTCCGCCGAATCTTCTGGGAACCGCGAAATCCTGAATTTGTCCAATGTGATTCATGAAAGAGGATCTGAGCTGGCTGCATGATCCGCTGTCCACGACTTTAACAGCATCTTATGCCCATGCGTAAATCCCGGCATTCCGCTCATTCCCGCCCGCTTATTGGGATTTCCGACCGCGGGCCTGCCAAGTATTTTCATGGGCGGAAAAAGATCTTGCGTGATTTTCATGAACTTGTGGAGGACACGGTGAAGACGAAAACGGGCACAATTTTCCTGATTCAGGGGGCACCCGGCGCGGGCAAGAGCGCCCTACTCGCTGAATGTGAAAAAATGGTCGGGGGGCAGGGATGGGAGACTGCGGAGATTGATCCGCCTGCTCTTTGGGATCCAGACGAGTTGCTCCACTATCTTGGGAGGGGGAGTAGTCTGAGCTTTACGGGCGGATCCGGGCAAGTCGGCGTTAATGCACTTGTCAAAGCCGATGCCAAATTTGATATTGAAGTCAACCAACCTCGCCGTACAACGCGGAAGATACTTCAGGATGGTAAGAAGCCTCTACTCCTCATTTTGGACGAAGCACAAACACTGGGAACAACCAATGCCCCCCTTCCGATCAATCTGGAACGGCAACCAATGTGCTTAATGCAATTCATAACGGCAAATTGAACCGCCCTGTCATCCTTATAGCGGCGGGACTGGGATCGACAGAAGGCGCCTTTGAATCTCTGCGCAAGTTTGCAAATTCAGTCGCACACTGACTGAGCTTTTGCGCTAATTTAGGGGTTTTTGGCCTAAATTTGGCGATTTTAGGGCCAAAATCGGCCTTTTTTTGCCCAAATCGGCCCTTTTTTTGGATTTTTCCCAAAAAACCCCGATATAGTGGATTTTTTAGGAACCTCCTTGCCCATTCCCTGTAAAATCCCTCAAAATCGCCCCCTGTTTCATGTTTATCCGGTCCAAATCCCGTACCCTTAAATCCGGGGCCCAAGCCGACACCTTTTCCCTGGTTGAATCCCATCGGGTGAACGGGATGTCCAAGCAACGGACCCTGCTCAATCTCGGCCAGGATTTCAGT
>MPNB01000097.1 GCA_002238805.1 Rhodothermaceae bacterium bin80
CGAGAATCTCAAAGACTTTTGCCCGAATTTCTGCGTCAACGTACAACGCCTGCAGCCCCATCAGCACCGCAGGAATGTCGTCCCGATCCTTGGGATCGATCTCAATATCAGCAATCTGGGTTTTCCAGAGATCGTACTGTGAATCGTACACCTTACGCATTGTGGGTAGGAGATGAATGGTGCGAATAATGCTCCAATTTGCGGAAAATCACGGGATTTACGCCCAAATCATCCCCGAATTACCCAAATACAGCGCAGATTTTACACGCTTCTGGACCGCTAGTCGGAGGGGGAGGAATTATTTGTAAAGCACGAGCCGTCCGGTATCCTCACGGGGCTGCTCCTACCGGCCGTTCAAAATGTCCACGCCGCCGGGGGCCGAACCTGCGTGAGTTTCTCTCCATCTGCGAGGTCGTGCCTGCACCTTGCTGTTCGGCCATACGGTAAAAAGCCGTCTGGATCTACATACCAAGGCTCTAGCGAATGCCTGAAGACAGCATCCATCTCACGGGCCCCTTCTGTGTATCATGGTAGACACTAAGCACGCGTTGTTCCTGCTGATGCAAATGCGGCTACCCGCTGGTATTCCTTCACCTGACATCACACATGTGCATCCTGACGGGCTTCACGAACAAAATCCTGCCCTGGGATGGAGACTATCTTGCAGGAGAGAGGACTGGCGGTATACGAACATGGGGTAGGGGTTTGAATCACTCTATCAAACCCGGAACCCCTGAGTCCTAGTCTGGTCCAACCCATCATGCCAGAAGAGATGAACAACGACCATTAAGGTCCATTCATACATGCTTCTATGCTGTTGCGCAGGAAGAAGCTCGCTGCTGATGAAGCAAACGAACTCACTGAAATCATTGAAAACATGGCATCTGCAAATCTAATTGCTCAACTTGGAGCTAAACTGGACGCTGTGAACGCAACCATGAATGCCCAGTTGGACGCTGTGAATACGAAGTACAATGTGCTGATCTGGGTTATTGGTTTTGCGACGATAATTCTCTCTGCTGTAATCGTCCTCACTTGATCTACGCCTTGGAGTTGTCGGAAAACGCGTCAGAATGCCCTAAGCATCGCGTTTACGGGATATCAAAGTAGCAGAAATGCGCAAAACTGCTTACCGCACGATCGGATTCCGCCTATTTCCTGTCCTCAAACTTCAACATTTCTTTTGTATGCCCAAAGAGCCGGTCTAGTATCTCATGCCGGTGCTTGTGCAATAAGTCTGACAATTCCAGGATGCTGGAATCGCTGATCAGCAAGAATCCCAGAGTGCGAACTGGACGCAGTGAACACCAAGACACTCTGCTACTTTGATTCATCGGTGTGAGCGTTGCCTTGATCACAGCATCCAGTTTTTTCAATTAGGCGATTTCTCTCTCAGTTGAGAGAGTGTGTGGGCCGGCGTGGCGCGAGTGCTGCAGACTGTGGTGGAGTGTGTAGGGAATGGGCGGGTTGAGGCACTACGCCAAAATTGGAGACAAAAACCAGTACTTTCTCAGACCGAATGGCGAAGTTAGGTTATGGCTGTAATTGTGCTCGGCTCATTCACGCTGTGGTCGACAGACCCCGTTCAGGAAGACCAGACCTTGCAAAATGTCCAGCGACAATTAAAACTTTCGTTTTAGTTCCGTTGGGGCAGATGGAGTTTTTGTGCGTGAACGTATGAATCATTCTCCATTTAGTCTCTCTGCAATGATCACTGATCAACAGGCAAAACTTTTAGTCAAGTTGGTAAAAAGACAACAGTTAATCAAAATATCTGCTGCGAAGGCGAGAATGAGTGAGACTGTGCTCGTAAATGGTACTTGCCCAATCCAAACGCTTCTTTCCGTAGTGGGCCAAAAATGGCTTCAAATGGTTGGTGAACCTTTGGAAGTTCAGTCGAAAAGTATTTGGTGGGGTGGTCCACATCTCCCTCGCAGCCGGCACATCCTTGGCCCTGCAGTAGCCCGTTAGCTTCCAATCAGTGCAAAGGCACCTCCGGCGAGCAGTCCGCCAATGATTGGCCCCAAAACGGGAATCCAGGCGTAACTCCAGTCACTGTCGCGTTTGCCTCTGATCGGGACCAGTGCGTGAATAATGCGTGGACTGAGGTCCCGGGCAGGGTTAATGGCGTATCCCGTGGTACCTCCCAAGGTCAACCCGATCGCCAGTACTACAGCACCAACGGGGAGTGCATCCAAAGCGCCAAGGCCAACATCCGGCTCTACCATGTATAGCACGGCGAACACCAGGACGAAGGTTGCAATGATTTCACTCAGAAGGTTTGATACGTTGTTGCGGATAGCGGGTGCTGTGCAGAATACAGCTAATTTTGCGTCCGCATCGTCTGTCGCTTCGAAGTGATCACGGTAATGCAGCCAGACCAGAAATGCTCCTAGCCCCCCTCCCAAAAATTGTGCTGCAAGGTACGTGGGGACCATGGTCCATTCAAAACTTCCAGCAAATGCTAGCCCAAGCGTAACCGCCGGATTGATGTGAGCACCGCTGTACTTGGCCACGATGAATACTGCTATGAAGACGGCTACGCCCCAGCCAAAATTGATGGCAATCCAGCCGGCGCCGCTCCCCTTGGTATCCTTGAGCACTACGTTCGCAACGACCGCGTCTCCGAGAAGGAGCAGCATTGCTGTACCAATAAATTCACCTAGAAATGGACTCATTGTTGATGCAGATTATGACTTGAAGGTTGTTGTTAACGATCCCAGCCTTTGGAGCGTTCAACGGCAGCAGACCAGGAATCCATAAGTGCAGATGCGACTGAACGTGACATTTGTGGCTCAAAGGTTTTGTCTATTTGCCACAATTGGCTAAGATCATCAGGATCGGCCCACTGTTCCACTGCTATTCCTGCGAGGTAAGCAGCTCCCAGTGCGGTCGTTTCGCTTACGACAGGTCGGATCACGGGCACATCCAGAATATCTGCCTGAAACTGCATGAGCAGATTATTTGCCGTTGCCCCTCCATCTACGCGCACTTCCCTGAGACTCACACCGGCATCTGCCTCCATGGACCTGATCACATCTGCGCTCTGGTATGCGATACTTTCGAGTGCTGCCCGAGCAATATGAGCTGAATTGCTGCCACGTGTCAGTCCTACAATCGTGCCTCGAGCATAGGGATCCCAGTGCGGTGCCCCCAGTCCTGTAAAGGCCGGCACAATGGTTACCCCGCCATTATCCGACACCTGTGATGCGAGCGCCTCAACTTCGGAGGATGAGGCAATAAGTCCAAGCTGGTCTCGCAGCCATTGAACGACGGCACCGCCCACAAAAACGCTACCCTCGAGGGCGTACTGCGTTTCATCGTTCAGCTTCCACGCGATGGTGGTGAGGAGTCTGTTCGTGGAAGGGATGGCGTTTGTCCCTGTATTCATAAGCAGGAAGCAGCCCGTACCATAGGTATTTTTTACCATACCGGGTCTTGTGCACACCTGCCCGAAGAGGGCTGCTTGTTGATCGCCGGCAATTCCCGCTATAGGGACAGGAGCACCTAAGAGGGTTGTTTCTCCAATCACACCGCTTGATGGAACGACGTCTGGCAGGATTTCCTGCGGCACATTCAGGAGTGCGCAAAGTTCGTCGTCCCAGTCATGTGTATACATGTTATAGAGCAGCGTACGGCTTGCATTCGAGACGTCGGTGCAGTATTGTCTGCCGTTCGTCAACTTCCAGATCAGCCATGTATCCACTGTACCGATGCACAAGCGGTCTGCTGCCGCCATTTCTCGTGCGTTCGGAACGTGATCCAATATCCATTTGATTTTTGTGCCGGAGAAGTACGGGTCCAGTATCAGCCCGGTGTGTGACTGGAATAAGTCTGCGTGTCCATCAGAACGCAATTGGTCGCATTGGCCGGCGGTGCGGCGATCCTGCCAGACAATAGCGTTATAGATGGGGTGACCGGTGTCCTGATCCCACGCAACGGTAGTTTCGCGCTGGTTGGTGATACCGATTGCCTTTATATCCTGACAGAGCAGTCCGCAGTTCTGTAACACCTCGTGGGCTACCGACAGTTGGGAGTTCCAGATAGCCATTGGATCGTGTTCGACCCATCCAGGCTGAGGATAAATCTGGGGGAATTCCTGCTGTGCCATTCCTACAATAGAACCCTCTGCGTCGAAAATAATAGCACGCGAGCTTGTGGTTCCCTGATCAAGGGCAAGAATGTATGACATGTCTGGCGGAGTGTAAGTTGACACAAATATAATACTCAATGCAACCAGGCGGGTATCTAATCGTAGGTCAACCAAGGCCATCTTCCAATTGTTATATGGATATCGTGACTATCATCACTGCAACCGCACTGCTTCTCATAGCTATCGGTATCGGGCATAGGGGTAACGGCTCCTGGGTTATCTTGGCAGGTTTTGTCCTGGGTATTGGTGCGGTGATTGCGCGGTTCTGGTCAGGAGGCGGATTTATTCAGGTGATCATTGAACTGCTTAGGGATGGCGGTATCAGTCTGCTTCTGGCTGCAGCTTACATGGGGTTCAGAAAGTTGGCAGACAACGCACGCCCTTTTGTTATTCTGGGAGTCGCCTCTCTAGTATTGGCAGGGTTACTGTTTGGGGCCAAACATTTTTGGCAATCAATTTGGCATCAAACGGAGCAATCTGTTTTGGTCGAGTTGGGACCCGATGATTCAATCCTTGAGATAGAGGGTATCCTGGACCGTTTTGCCGAAACTTGGGAGCGTGCATTTCCTGAGCTTACGCTTGCCGAGGATGTAGACCTGGCGCAGGTCTATCTGGTCAGCGTGTCTTCACGCCGTGCGGAAGCCATGATGTCTGCTCTCAGAGCAGACACAGAGAATGTTGATCACGTGGAGCTCAATGTGGATATCAGTTTGTCTCTTCCTCCCTCCGACGGGACTGAGTACGAATCGGAAAGTGCAGTTTTGGAAAATGATCCATATGTAGCCCAGCAGTGGGCATTGGATGCTATTCAGGCGCACGAAGCTCATGCAGTTCTCGAGGATACAAGCCCCGTACGCAAGGCTCGCGTCGCCATTCTAGACACCGGGGTTGAATCTGGTCACGAAGATCTGGAGTCTGTCTATACCACAGGGGTTTCAGGTGATGAGCATGGACATGGAACGCACTGTGCTGGAATTGCCGGTGCGGCCACCAACAATGGGCTTGGGGTTGCGTCATTGAACTGGGAGGGACGGTTTGTCGAATTGTTGGGGTTCCAAGCCCTCGGAGATGCGGGTCGAGGCTCGCTGGAGCAGATAGCACAGGCAATCATTGATGCTACTAGGGCCGAGGCGGATGTGATTTCTATGTCATTAGGCAGCAAGTCTGACGTACCGCCTCGCGTGTTGACGAACGCCGTGGAGTACGCAATCAACCGTGGGGTTATCGTGGCCGCTTCAGCGGGCAATGCCAACGAGGATGCGATCGACCATTTTCCATCCAATATTGATGGCGTGATTGCAGTCGCAGCGGTTGATAGAGATCTCATGAAGGCCGGTTTTTCCAATACGGTTGGCAGTCTTTCCCGTCCGATTGCAGCGCCAGGAGTTGACTTGCTGTCTTCCTTCCTAGAAGGAACATACAAACCCATGAGTGGCACGTCTATGGCCACGCCTGTTGTGACGGGGTTGCTAGGAGTTATGATGTCCATGAATCCCGAGCTTACAGCGGATGAGGCTTACTTGATTCTGTACGAAACAGGTACGGAAGTGCCTGACACACCGGCAGTAGGCCGTGTGATCAATGCCGTTGCAGCCCTCAAACGCACTATGCGCACAACGGTGCTGTAGCCGGAGCTATTCCCGCACCTCCACGATCATTTCGATTTCCACGGCGATTCCAATCGGGAGGGAGTTCATGCCGACAGCTGCCCGTGCATGCTTACCAATCTCGGGACCAAACACTTCTACGAGTAAATCTGAACAACCGTTGATGACGTTTGGGTGTTCGGTGTAGTCTGGGGTTGCATTGACCATACCATTCACCATGACAATGCGTGTAACCCGACTCAAGTCGCCGATCTCCTGTTTTAGCGAGGCTAAGAGAGCAATTCCCGTTTGTCGGGCAGCTGCGTACCCTTCTTCGAGTGTAAGGTCTCTCCCCAGTTTACCTGTGATGTATTTGCCGTCAGGCAAGTAGGGCCCGTGTCCAGCGAGAAAGACAAGATTACCGGTCTGTACTGCTCGCACATAATTGGCCACAGGGGAAGGTGGGTCGGGCAGCTGAATGCCTAGTGCATTCAGGCGTTGTTCGGGGTTCAGTTCTTGGCCGTAAACAGCGCCCGTGATGAGGGCGAGTAGAAGAATGAGGCAGAGTCTAGTTTGCATGTTAGTGTCTGTTGAAAAAATCTCGCGCTAGGGAGTTGAGCGGGTAGTGATAGCCGCAGTATCAGATTTTTTTGTTCGGATTTCGAATACTTCTTTCCCGATGACTCGTATTAATGGGAGGGCAACGGTCCAGTGAGTCTGATAAACCGTCTGTCGGATCCCTGGATGTGAGCGGAGGCCCTTGAGCAATGAACTGATTTTCCCACTGGAGGCATTCATCGGTCGATTAGGCCTGATCGAGTACAGTTTGGAATTTTTTATCGGATATATTGCCGCCACAGATGATCAAGGCAAGCCGCTTTTTAGTCAAGTTTTTCTTGTATCCCAGGAAACAGGCAACTGCAACCCCTGCGGCTCCTTCGATTTTTATACCGTGCTCGTGATAGACGCGGCGCATAGCGTCGGCAATCTCCTCTTCCGTAGCCGTAACCCATTCGTCCACTAAATCCGTGCACAGTGGGAGGGTAATTGTATCAGATTCAATTTGGCCAGCTGTACCATCGGAAAGAGTGGGTTTTGAAGGTTGCTCAACGACACGTCCAGCTTCAACAGATGCCTGCATCATGTTGGATCTTGCGGGTGAGCACCCGATAATCCTGACAGTTGGAAGGTGGTTTTTTAGCACAAGTGCCAAACCGCTGATCAATCCGCCGCCCCCTACAGCAGCAAAGACATAGTCCAAGGATCCTGCCTGACGCAATAGTTCAACCCCAACTGTACCCTGGCCTGCTATGATCTGCCAATCGTTGTAGGGAGAGATAAACACGCTCCTATCTCGCTCTGCTACATGTCGAGCTTCACGTTCTGCGTCTATCCCGTCATCTCCATTGAAAACGAGATCTGCAACGCCTTCGCGAAGAGCTTCAGCCTTGTGCTTTTCTGTCGTGACGGGTAGATAGATCGTTCCCTTTACACCAAAATCCTGCAGAACACGGGATACCGCAAGGCCATGATTACCTGTAGATGCCGCAACCAGGGGACGTAGTGGTTCTCTCAGTGATAAGAGTTTGTTCAGTGCTCCTCTGTACTTGAAGGATCCGGTATGTTGTTCGTTTTCGAGTTTGAGAAAAACTGTTGCTCCGAAGTCTTTTCCGAGTTGTTTCGACCGCAAAGCTTTGGTTTCAACCACTTCTCCTTTCAATCTCATTGCAGCGTCCATTACGTACCGATAAGCTCGCCAGCGAGTGACGTGGTATGCAGCAGGGATGGCTGCACGTTTTGCCAGATATGCTTTTCTCACAGGTTTATCAAAACGCTCAATGGCGTAGCGTAAAGCAGTGCGGGGTAGAACTACGGTGGGGTCATCCAGGAATTCGACAAGTACGGACTCATCGCGTTTACCAACCTCACGAAGCATCCAACCGCAGGCCTTGTGGATCAAATCTTCCTGATCGTGTGCCAAGATATCTGAAAGAGCAAGTGTATCGTTGTACTGATCCCGTTTGATGAAATAGTACGTAGAGACTACTGCTATGCGGCGCTCCCACAGGTTGTCACTTCGGGCGAGTGTATATAATGGTGTCCGCGGGCGCTTGAAGAGGTAGGGTCCCAGGATCTTGTGTGCACTTGTATCAACCAGATTCCAGTTGTTAACAAAGCCGGTGTGTTTCAGGTATGCGTTGTACACCTTGTACTGATTACCGCGCTTGAAGGCGTGAACGAGAAGGCACAGGGCTACGAATCGGTCCTCGTGATAATCGGATCGCAGCAGCACGAGCATTTCATCAAGCGAAACTTTCTTCCAGTTCTGCGCGACTCTTCGCAGTTCCGGCACACGAATCCCACGAAAGATGTCCCCCTCACCATATTCTCCGGGGCCGGTTTTAAAGAAGCGCTGAGCATGTGCTGCTTTCACGGGGTCCCCCATACTCGCCAACAGTTCCTGAATATCGCTAGCGGTCATCCTGATGGAACACCTTGCACATAAACGCGTGTTCCTCTGTTGCCCAATAATAATTTTTGTTTAAGCATGGTTGAGGAGCTTTTGCGGCGTGCCGAAACGTACATACCGGAAGATTACGATCCTAAACTCTACAAAATACGTCATTCGGCTGCGCATATCATGGCTCAGGCTGTGCTGGAGCGCTTTCCGGAGGCGAAGCCTACCATAGGCCCGCCAATTGAGGATCGTTTCTACTACGACTTTGAGATGTCGTCTCCTCCGCATGAGGAGGATCTGTCTTGGATTGAGGATCGAATGCGGGCGATCATTAAAGAGCGTCATCGTTTTGAGGTCCGTGAGGTGGCATTGGACGAAGCCCGTATGCTTTTTGCAGACAATCCTTACAAGATCGAGCTGATTGAAGAATTGGCGGCCCAGGACGCAGATACACCGTTGACAGTCTATCAGCAGGCATCCTTCATTGATCTTTGCCGGGGACCGCATGTTCCCCACACCGGTTACCTTAAGCCCAATGGGATCAAGTTGTTGAGCATTGCGGGGGCTTATTGGCGGGGAGATGCAGAGAAACCGCAATTAATTCGCATCTATGGCACAGCGTGGAAGAATAGTACGCAGTTGCAGGAATACCTGGACCGTCTGGAGCAGGCTCGTGCCAGAGATCACCGGGTCCTGGGAAAGAAGTTGGAGCTGTTCATGTTCAGTGAGAAGGTCGGGCCGGGGCTGCCGCTTTGGCTTCCGGCGGGTACCACACTTCGAGAAACATTGGTGAATTTTTTACGCGAAGAACAACTTCGTCGTGGCTATGAACCCGTGATCACACCACATATAGGGCATCTTGATCTTTATCGAACCAGTGGGCACTATCCGTATTACAGTGCAAGTCAGTTTCCACCTATGAGCTCACATGGCATGGACGGTTACCTGCTCAAACCCATGAACTGTCCGCATCATATTCAGATTTATGCACACAAGCGGCGCAGCTATCGGGAGCTGCCCGTAAAGCTGGCAGAATTTGGACAGGTTTACCGATATGAACAAACGGGCGAGCTTGGCGGCTTGACACGTGTGCGTGGTTTTACGGTGGACGATGCGCATATTTTTTGCCGACATGATCAAGTTGAAGAGGAAATCCGGGATTCCGTAGATCTTGCACTTCAGGTGTTGGGTGCATTGGATTTTAAGGATTACAGCGTGCAATTGTCCCTCCGCGACCCCAGCAACCATGATAAGTACACAGGTACAGTAGAGGTTTGGGAAGCTGCGGAAGATTCGATGCGAAAGGTGGTGCAGGAGATGAATCTGGATGTCCACGAGGAGCCTGGGGAGGCGGCCTTTTATGGGCCGAAGATCGATTTTATGGTTCGGGATGCGCTTGGGCGGCAATGGCAATTAGGTACCGTCCAATTGGATTATAATCTACCTGAACGCTTCGACCTCTGGTATACAGGTGCAGATGACGGACGTCATCGTCCGGCCATGATTCATCGGGCGCCGTTTGGTTCACTGGAGCGGTTTATTGGTGTCTTGATTGAGCACTGTGCAGGCATATTTCCGTTATGGTTGACACCGGAGCAGGTACGTGTAATGTCAATTTCTGAGCGATTCGCGGATTACGCCGGTGAGGTGCATGCCAGGCTTCAGCAGGAAGGGTTACGTGCGACACTGGATGTGCGCAGTGAAAAGATCGGCTATAAGATTCGGGAAGCTCAGCTGATGAAGCTGCCCTATATGTTGGTACTTGGTGCGCGTGAGGTTGAGCACGGGACCGTATCGGTGCGTGCACGTTCGGGAAAAAACCTGGGAGGAATGACGCTAAGTGCTTTCCTGGAACTGATCAGCGAGGAGCGCACTCCCATTATGGAGGATCCAAACTGACACGTCCTGTATTTTATCGGTCTGTTCGCATAGCGATGAGAGAAGCATCAGGTGGTTGCGAATATCCATGAAGGGAGTTATATCGTCGCGGGACGCGATGCCCAGGTCGGCAAGTCTTTCAGTCGCTTGTGTAGGGCTTCGAAAGAGTCCGTGATATTTTCCTGGATACGCTCTACGGCATCCTCAAGAGGGATAATTACGAGGTTTTTGCTGCGTCTGCGGCCAAACTCCACACCGCCACGGCTCAACGAGCGGGAGCTGACTGTGCACCTGAGCGGCATGCCACGCAGGTCAGCATCCGCGAATTTAATGCCGGGGCTAACTTCCCTATCGTCGTAAAGCACCTCTACGCCGGCTGTAAGCAACGCATGATAGAGTGCCTCGGCTTTCTCCTTTACCTCTCCAGAGCGTCCCAGAGATACCAGAACTACATGGTATGGAGCAACGGAAATAGGTAGGTCCATGCCATAGTCGTCGCTGTATTCCTCAGCAACGCAGGCCAGTGCTCGTCCGACTCCAATTCCGTAGGATCCCATGACGATAGGGCGCTCCACGCCGGTTTCATCGGTATAGGAAGCTCCCATGCTCCCGCTGTACCGGGTACCTAACTGAAAGATATTGCCCACCTCTACGCCACGAACGACACGCAAAGGTTTGCCATCAATCGGGTCCGGTGCACCATTATAGGCCAGTGCAATTGGGGCGACAATATCGGCGGTAAAATCCCGGCCATAGTTCGCTCCGATGAAATGCCAGTCGTGCTCATTGGCCCCGACTACCAGATTCATTGATTTAGGGATGAGGTCATCTACGACGCTGATCACCTTGGTGCGATCAAGATCTCGCAGTGAGGCGTAGCCTGGTACGCATCCTGCGGCGGCAATTTCCTCGGCCTCTGCAGGGCGCAGGGCTTGTGCTTTAACGGCATAACGCAGTTGCAGTTCGTTGATTTCCATATCTCCCCGAACACAGGCAGCAATAAGCTTAGGTGGTGCTTCTGCCCCAAAGTCGCCCATAAAGAAGACCATTTTGCCGGTCCGACGTGTACTGACGCCACAGAAGGTTGCCACTTTATCGATAGTAGATTGCCCGGGTGTGTGGACGCGTTTCAGGGGTGCCGGTGTATCGGCAGGTTCCGGGTTTTTTCGGAAGGTTGCTACATCCAGATTGGACGCGTAACCGGTTTCCTCGCAAATAGCCAGAGAGTCCTCGCCAATGGGGGAGATGTACATGAATTCGTGAGCGATCTTGCCCCCCATCATTCCGGGATCACTCTGTACTGCGACCAGCTTCAGGCCGAGTCGTGCACCAATACGATGGTAGGCATCATAATGCGCTTCGTATTGGGTTTGAAGACCATCAAAATTGGCATCCAGTGTGTACGAGTCTTTCATGACGAACTCTCGCACGCGAATAAGACCTCCTCTGGCCCGGGGTTCATCCCGGAACTTGGTTTGCATATGGTAGACCATTTGGGGGAGTTGCCGGTAGGAGCGGATCTCTGATTTACAAAGAGTGGTGACGACCTCTTCGTGGGTCATGGCCAGTACGAGATCCCGACCTCTGCGGTCCTGAAGGCGGCCCATTTCGTCTCCGATTTCATACCAGCGTCCAGATTCCTGCCAGACTTCGGCTGGATGCACTACGGGCATGCACATTTCCTGTCCGTTAATCGCATCCATTTCTTCGCGCAGGATTTGCTCGATTTTGCGTAGGGATCGATGTGCCAACGGCAGATAGGAATAGAGGCCTGCAGCCAATTGTCGTATATACCCAGCTCGTACAAGCATTTGGCTGGATGCGGAATCGGACTCTGTGGGTGCTTCACGCAGAGTTTGGCCGAAGAATTTTGACAAGCGCATGTTAGTCAGATAATTGAGAACCGTAAGAATACGGCGCACAACGCTTACGCTTGCAGTCTACGATGGTTGACTCGAATTATTGTCTTGACCGAGATTTAACCCGCCTTTCCATCCATGATGCATACACTATTGCCAATTAGCCTAGCATACGGTGAACTCCCGTGAATTCGTGTTGACCCGTGGAGCATTCGGCAGAGCCTGGAAAATCCTTCCAGCAGGCTGTTTTGGGGCTATTTGTTGAAGCATCTATCCTGTAATGTTCAGTGCAGTGGCATTGCTCGTACAGACAGCTGGCTACACCCGTATCCAGATGACGCCACCGGCGCGGGCGGCAATCATACATGGAACAAGCCTGATCACATTTCGGACCTCTCAGCGTAGACGCATCCGTGCAAATAACATGAACCTCCACTTCCTTGGCCTCATGGTTCTCCGTAAAATCTCTTTGCAATAGATGGGATAGAGTTCCACTCAACGACATAAGCACCAAATAAATGGGACTTGTGTAGCAAAATCCGCATAGGCACCGGATTCATCGCCCCAGCTTCCAGCGTTTTTCAAGTTCCTGCTTAGTTGGCTCGCTCTTCTCGCTCTTCTTCTTGGGTTCATCTGGGTGCGACAGAACCTGACGCATTGCACCCTCGAATTCAGACATCGTGATTGACTCACGATCTGTCTGGGCTATCTCCGAAACGTTGATCTTGTGCTTCTTCATTGTACTGATATAGGGGAACTATATACGAAAGTGCCACGCTAAGATTTGTTCTTTTTGATCAATCGAATTTTGGGAAGGTTCACTTAGATGCCGAACAACTCCTGTGTGTTCGGGGGTGGGGATGGAACCTTCCATGTATTATAGGTACATTTGTTACGCTGATGACATCAAACTATCCACCAACACAATGAGTAACCTACACGATTCAGCAAGCAAAGAAGTCCGAGTCAACCATAAAGCATATAAAGCCATTCAAGAGGAGATGGAAGAGAAACATCTCGGAAAGTATGTGCTGATGCATCAAGGAAAAGTACAAGGTATCTATGATACCAGTGATGATGCTTATAAGAAAGGATGCGATAAGTGTGGACTTGGCAATTTTTCGACCGAGTTAGTCGGCCAGAAACCGATAGACTTGGGAATCCTTGCATTTAACCTTAACGCCGGAGTACATAATGCCAACGTTTGAAGGGAAGATTATAAATAACCAAGCTATTCTTATAGCGCATGTGTCTCTCTTAGACAAACAACAAAGCAAAACACTCGCTTTCCACGCTACTAGATACAGGTTCTCAACGCACATTAATATCTCCCCAGGTTCAAAGTAAACTAGGGTTAATGCCAATTGGAGTAGGCGTTATACGACCTGCAACCGGAGGATTGACAGAAGTACTCAAATTTTATGCCGGAATGCGTCTTCCCATTCATAATGTAGAATTTTCGCGGGAGGGAGCAACCAAAGAAGGTTACACGCGTGGTAAAAAACCGGATGTTTTTGGACTTCCTTTTCAACCCAATAACTACGACGTTATCCTAAGGAATGGACATCATCTCACTATTCCACATAACTTTCTTCAAGAGTCGATTCATTATTAGTAATTGATGGAAGGTTGAATGTTGGTGACGGGAAAGAGTGGAATTTCAGGTTTCGACACTACGGATAATTCAGTACTCTCGTCACGGTTTCGTAGTCTCCGATATCCACGTTTTCAAGTTTACCCATTGTCGGCGGATAGATGACTACGAACCGTAAATCCAAACCGTCTAAGAACGTTACGAACGAAACACCCCCAATGCGGTTAACAGTCACCTCTATTTCTTCGGGTATAAAGCTGAATTCAGTGCCAACAAAGGGCAAGATGTTCCACGTATCATTAAGCCCCATATATCCGATCACAGCACCATTCGTTGCTACATCGGTCGTTATTTCTGGTACGTCATAGACCGTTTCGTCCCACAAAATTGACCCAGTTGATACTGTATATGGGCTGTAATCGTCTGGGTCAATCTGAAATGCGGATTTTGCTACACAAGTCCCAAATAAATCGCTTGCGGATCTCTCCCAGCCCCGCAGGCAGTTACATTGCTCTTGACGATTGTGGGGCTATTTGCTCCGAAATGCCGCTTTGGCTGCCTCAAGACGCTTTACCCGCTCCGCTTCTTCCGTCTCACCCTGCGGCACCAGCGTTAACAGTCGACCAATGTAGCGCACATCTTCAGCATACTCGTTGAGCCTTCGCTTGTAACTGGCGCGGTTCTTGACGCAGACCAGCGTGTAGGGACTACCCTTGCGCTCGGTTTCATGGTCTATATCCAGACGTAGTTCTTCTATCATTTTGTGGATATACTTGCGAAAATCCTTGGCTACCTTGAATCGCTTGACGCGCACATCAGGACTCAGACAGAATGCCTGGAGCTCAGAAGCGAGCTCGTCAGTGTGGGGTATCTCAGCATTGATGATCCAGTTGGTGGGCTCGTCAGGAGGAGTGCTGCTGCGCTGGAGCAGGAAGTCGGTCGATTGTCTCCAGAGTAGCCTGTAGGCTTGCGTACGGTTAGCGTGTTCAATTTTGTGTAAACCTGCCAGAGTTTGGGGCAACATCCGGTCTGGTGTGACGATTTTCGGGAAGTCGGCAATGGTGGTTGCAGCATGAACGGATTCCTGCTCCAGCTCCAAGTGCAAGGCGAGTGCGAAAAGACTGCAGGTGGCTGCAGAATCCAGATGTTCTTGCTCCACGACTTCAGCATCGCCATATACGACTTTTCCGCTCAACGCAAGTTTGCAATTGTAGTGGATTTTTTCGCGGATCTTTGCTGTCCCCTATTTTTCAGGGGAGTTCAAAAAGGGCTATTTTTCGTTCTTTTCTTACACGTCGGCGTCCTCTTTTGGGGGGCGTTTCGCCTTGATTCGTCGGGTATA
>MPNB01000098.1 GCA_002238805.1 Rhodothermaceae bacterium bin80
GGAAAGGCAGACGTAGCTCGGGTTGGAACGCATGGTCGCGTCCCAGCTGCATCGGAGAGCGAAAAATGTCTTCCGGTGACCGTTCAGCAAGCCGAAAGGCACCTAATTCCCCCGAAACTCCACCAACGACGCCACAATTACGGGCCCAGATTATTATGAGTATAGCAAAAATCGCAAAAACTGCCTATTCTCTGCCAAGCACTATGATAGAAAGAATGAAGCTGTCACGCGCGAAATGAAAAATAACATGCGTTCACTATGCCCTTAGCCTAGTTTCATTGAGAAGCTGCGGCTTCAGGCAGATTATTGTTCTAGGAGTGGTTGTTTCATCTTCTCATAAAGAACAAAAGATGGTCAACTCGCTCTCGCTCTGAATCAAAACTCTTCGGGCGATACAGCTTATCCACGGAGCGGTCAAGCTTCTGGTACGCATGGCGCAGATCGAGCGGTATCAGATCTGGACCATACAAATCCGCTAGCGTTGCATTTTGTGCCGGGTAAAGCGACTTCCCCTTACGCTGGTTCACTCCGTCCTTGTCGGTCCGACGCCTCGTCGTCCCCGTTGCGCCACAGGATGGTGCGGTGAACTGCTAGTGGCCCATGAAGTGGCTGGCCTGGCGCCGGGCCCATCGGAGCGCCACGCTTGCTATGACCGCCAGCACTGCTGCCAGCACGTTGAACAATATGTCCATTGGGTCCATGACGCGGCTGGGCAAAAACCATTGGATGCCCTCGTCGATGATGCCGATCACCGATGCGATTGCGATAGCAAGCAGACTCGGCACGGGAACACGCCGTCCTTGGCCGGCCCGCTCCAAAAGCGCTTCGTGGACGAAGACAGCCACTACTCCGTACTCGACCAGATGGGAGCGCTCGGTTGGCACCGCCATCCGAACGACGATCAGGAGGTAGGCGGCGACTACACCAAGAGCGACGCCGATCTCCATGCCACTCGGTCGAACCTTGAGGCCCTGCGTGATCACGGCTGCGAGCACCAGAATGCAGCCGAGGAGAAAGAGCCAGACCGACAAGAAGTCGCTCCCCAACTCGTCGACCAGGGTTCGTGCTAGCCCTAGGGTAGAGTAGATGGCCACCACGACGACCAGCGTCCAGGCCCAGAGGCGTTTCTCTCTCGCCGATGTGAAAGCAGGCATTACGGGAATCTAGTTGCGTGCCACCCCCAATACGACGTAGAGTCATGTCGGTTGCCAACGCACTGGAGGCGGTGTTCAGTGGGGCCGTGTTTTTCAAACGAATTGTCGTTAGACAACATATTGGGGATCACGGCGAAACGGTCCCTGGGAAAGCGGCAGAGTATCACTGGAAGCGTATTTGTGAGTGTCACCCGGATGCCAACTGCATCTCTAATTGGCACGAGGCCAACAATTTTGCATGAAATTGCACAGTAAAACCTTTTTTAACATAAGCTGTACACCATTAAGGTGTTTAAAAATTTAACTGACCACAAATATAAGCATGAAGCAATCTAAATCATTTACGCCAAAGCGTATTCGAGCAATTCGCAAAAATCTTAACCTCTCGCAGGAGGAAGCTGGCAGACTCTTGGGAGGAGGTCCACGTGCATTCACGAAGTACGAAGCCGGAACTCTGAAGCCAAGCGCTGCGGTTATCAATCTGTTCCGAATACTGGAAGTTAATCCAGACACCCTCTCAATTCTGAAGGGAGACGGCCCGTCAGGGGATCACAGCTCTACCCCTTTTGAGGTGACAGGTGCTGAGATTACTTCCCTGAATCCAGAATCAATGCCAGAGCTGTTGCGACGACTCCTGATTGCGGAAGCGAAAGAGTTCAATCTTCCAATAGATGGAATCTCGGTCCCCAACAATATTAATGCTCCTGACGGAGGTGAAGATGGGCGAATTTCATGGCATACCGGTTTCGAGCGAACTCGATTCCTACCATTCCGCTACTGTCAATTCCAATTGAAGGCTGGAAAGATATCGCCAAGTCAGGCAGCCAAGGATGTTGTCACTCGGAAAGGCTATGTCAAGCCGATGGTTCGGTCGGTTCTCAAGAATGGTGGACACTACATTATGCTTTGCACACAGCGATATAACCAACAGTTGGTGGAGAAACGCCAACGTGCCATCTGCAATGTTCTAAGCGAGGCCGGATTAGCGGATGTGGATCACCGAGTCAGCTTCTGGGAAGCCGATAAAATCGCCGTATGGGTGAATTTTCATCCATCGGTTGCTCTTTGGATTCGGGAAAAGGCAAGAATTGGGACACTCGGCGGCTTTGCTACTTGGAATCATTGGAGTGGCCAAAGCGAGCATTCTGTTACCTGGGTAGACGATCCCCGCCTGGGCAAACTTGGCGAAAAGCTTCAGAGCATGGTGACCAAGCCTCAAGCAACCCTTCGGGTAGTCGGATTGTCGGGGATCGGGAAATCCCGACTCTGCCTCGAAGCTCTGAATATGTTAGACGAAGTTTCTGGTCGCCCGCTTCGAGACTTTGTCATGTATGCAGTACAGCCTGAAGTAGGACCACATGCGATTATTCCGATCGTCAAGAAATTGGCACTCTCTGGAGGGCGTGCCATCGTGGTTGTGGACGACTGCGATTTACAAACGCATGCGAAACTGGACAGGATTGTATTCCGCTCTGACTGCCATCTCTCGTTGATTACCATTCACAACGAGATTCCCGAACGAATCAATGCGAACACCATCAAAATTGATAATGCCCCGACGACCGTAATAAAATCTATCGTTGACCATGTCGCCAAAACGATGTCAAGCGTAGATCGGGACCGCCTTGCACGTCTGTCGGAGGGATTCCCTGAAGTTGCAATCCGAATCGCTAGGGGACCTGACGTGGGGCAGCACCTTACTGATCCGGTCGATGACAATTTCATAGATAAATTCGTCTGCGGTCGAAGCTCAACGGAAAATAAACAGTTGCTTCAGTCAGCTCAACTATTCGCGGTATTTGGAACAATACGAATAGAGTCTGCAGAAAAAGGGCATCATGCTGCGGGAAAAGAACCTTCATCTGGAGATCATCTCACGAAAATAGCAGAACTTAGCCACCAACTAAACTCTGACGATCTGTACAAACTAATTGAAGGACACAAGGGACTCGTGGAGCGAGGCATCGTAAAGCGTAGAGGGAGATTCAGGACGGTTGAGCCGCGCTCCATCGCCGTCAGGCTTGCGGAGCGGCAATGGAAGGACTGGAGTCAAGAGGAGTGGGATCGGGTGCTAACAGGTGACATCGGCTCAGACCTCAATGTCTCTGCGGCCAGACGCCTCGCTGAACTGAATACCACGAAGATAGCCCAAAGTGTGGTGAGACATATGTGTCGGACGGATGGCCTCTTCGATCAGGTTAATAGCATTGATCTTCCTGGTCGTGCAGAAGTGCTGTCGGCCCTCGCCGAGATCAATCCATATGCTGTCGCGGAATGTACTAAGCGTTCCTTAGACCGCTTGGATGATCTGCGTCTGCTTGGAGAGAATGTACGTAGTATTCTTGTTCGAATGTCGAGCAAGATTGCTTTCCACTCTGAAACCTTCAAGATTGGTGCCCGTCTTCTGCTCCAGTTAGAGGTTGCGAAACAGCCCTCTTGGCCTCCAGATGTTTCATGTGCTTTCGCAGAACTCTTTTCTCCAGTGCTTGGAGGTACTAAAGCAGATGGCAAAACTCGACTCCTGTTTCTTGATGAGTTAATTCATGAGGCCTGTGAAACGAGCGACCTAGCACAATTGAAATTTGTAGTTGATGCTCTGGATGAAGGCAGCACGATAATGGACAAGTATTTCCGCATGTTAGGTCCCGAAATTCAGGGTTCCCGAAGAGCGTTGGATTCATGGCATCCGATCTCAAAGCAGGAATGGTCCACATACATAGCTGGATGCGTTGACCGTCTCAGGAAACTAGCAATTCGAAACGACGATGTGGGAGAGAAGGCTCGTTCGGATCTCGGCCACTCAATTTCATCTCTGGTTCATCGCGGATTCCTTGAGGAGGTGGAAAAAATTGTCTCTATGGTTATTCGTAAGGGCCATTCTCGGACCATGATACTTCGACAATTGAAGGCTCGCCTTGCCGCTAAATCCAGCCGAATGGATGAGTACACATCCCAGCGGATTCGGTCTCTGATCAAGAAACTTGAGTCAACCAACCTCCGGGAGCGTATCTATCTTCAAGTTACAGAACCTCCGATGCGGGAGTTAGGGGACGAAAAACGGTCAGCAGAGGAGGACTTTGAGCATCGTCGTGTGATCGCCCGAGCATTGGCTGACGAGCTTTTGCAGAATCCACAGACCCTTACAGAAATTCTTCCTGAACTCAGTAGAAGAAGACAATTTATGGCCGATGAACTCGGAAAGTCGCTTGCTGAGTGCGCGAAATCACCGATTACGTTGTTACGGCCGATAGTTGAAGCCATTGAAGGTGTACCTCCTGAAATTGACCGGAATTATGACTTGCTTGTAGGATTCATCACAGGACTCCCAGAGAAATTCCGTGATAAGGTTGAGGAATTCAAAAAAAATGCGATTGAGTCATCCAAACTTGCACCGGCTGTTCCCATAATCTGTAGGCGGGCCGGTCTCACGCCGGGAGACATTGACCGTGCCATAGACGCTCTGAATCGAGGTGTTTTGGCGCCACGGGATCTGCACCATTGGGCCTACACCTGGGTGCTTGAGGAGGTCCCACACTACAAGGTTGCGCTTTTGCTTGACGCAATGCTTGACCACAGTGCCCCGTCCTTTGCGCTTGCAGTTACCATCTTAGGCCGGATTCTCTACAATGAAGATGATGAGAATAACAAAAAGAAAAGATCCAAACCGTACGTTCTCAAGCTCGCAGACTTTCGGCCACAACTTCTAAAGATGGTCCAGGATGTCGGTCGTTGGAGCGGGCCGAAATCCAAGTCTTCTCCGCGGGTTGAGAAATGTGGGATTTCTAGGGACGTTATCGAATACCACTTCGAAGCGATTGTGCTGAGGATGCTGGCCAGAGGTCGAAAGGATTCTGATGCTCGCAAAACAGCTCTGAAACTCGCTCAAACTCTGGTTCACGGACACCATTCTGATTTGCTTTATTTGGTCGTAGACGAACCGGCTTCTGTGCTTCGCAGAATGCTGAAAGGTTTTCCAGAGACCGTTTGGCTAATTATCGGAGGTGCTATTGTGGAGAATCCTCAGTTCGCGAATAGCATGAAGTATGTTCTGGGACAGCCGTACATCCTTGAGCGTGACTTCATACCACCGATCCTGGAAGTTCCCGAAGACATGCTGTTTGCATGGTGTCATGCCAACCCGGAGAGTGCTCCTGCATTTGTGGCCCAGTGTGCCCCGTTTCTGTCCAAAGGAGGCGACGATACAGATGACGCAAGCCTCCATCCTGTTATGTTCCGACTTTTGGACGAGTTCGGTGAACGCTATGATGTACATAGGGCCTTGGAGAGCCATATCCATCCCTACCACTGGATTGATTCCTGTGCTGACCATTATGCCCGCCTAAAGAAAATCTTCCAACAGCTTGGGGAGCACCCAACCCCCGTAGTGCGGCAGTGGGCGGAAAAGATGCAAAGACAGGTTGCGAACTCTTTCAGGCTTGAGACGATTCGAGACATGGAAAGAGAAGCACAGGGGCGTTGGATCGGTTGATGCCGGGAGAATTGATAGTTGGATTACAAGATTATTTGGGGATCGGACGTTTCGCTTCAACGATTTTGGAGTCGTGCGTGGGAAGCCAGAAGGAAGAAACCGTTTCCGTTGCCATCTTTACCCGTTATTGAACCGAGGCAAGTTCGAGAAACAACGAGAAGCTGTTGAGCATCTGAAAATCTGGTAAGGCTAATGTGTGCATAGACCACTGCCCTCAGACTCTCCGTCGCCATCTCCACCGCCAACATCCGTGTCTCCCCGAGGTCACCCGCCAACCATTGCTTCACATACGCCTGAAACAAAGACTCTACAACCTCCGCAGGCATGGGGAGCACTCCCCCACAAGAACAAAAGATGATGGACCGGGACTCTGAATTGGCTCTCTTCGTTACAATAAACGCAAAGAACACGGACATGGCCATGTCGCTTAGAGCGAGATTACCACCTCGGCTTAGAGCCCGGTATTGAACCGTTCGGACAACTCTGCCAACGCCGGGAACTTTGCCGTCGCTAAATCCCAGGTCTGGGGTAGAAATTGGTATACGACTTCGTAAAGCGCAGAAGAATCACGAACTTCATTCGGAGGCAATCCAACAGAAGCCAAAACGTACAATACCAGACTAGATGCCAAACAGGCCGTGACCACACCAAAAGCTCCTCCGAAAAGTCTATTTATCGTACCAATAAACATGATATTCCTCACGATCTTGTCAATTCCGCGTGAAATAATCACAAGAAATACCTGAGAGCCTAAGAACACTAGACCAAAGCCCGCGAGTGAAGAAAATTCTGTGGGTACACCTATTCTGGTTTCCAGCCATCCCCCGACTCCTTCCATGAAGGAATATCCCAATGCAAACGCAATCAGCAAGCTTGCCAATCCAAAAACTTGGCGGATAAGCCCGCGCCTGACACCTACCAGAGCACCCATGCCCAACACAACTACGATTACCACATCAAGCCAATTCATACTGACGCACTACGATAACGACACTGGGAAAGTTACGGAAATGATACGATTATCATTTAAGTGCAAACCGTACGGCCAACGTAACTAGACCAGCCTGCATTACTCCCAAAGCAATCCCGGAGCGATCATCAAGCCTGGCTACGCGTGGACGCAACGACGGATCGCCTGTAGCCAAATAATCATCGTTAATCCGATCCGCCTGAAATTTGTAGTGTACAGCTACCGCGCCCGCAATCATAGCCAGAGTTGCTGCACCCCAATCAATCCAGGCTCGATCGCGTCTCACTCTACGGGAAATTCCTGCTGCATCTCCCGTTTCACTCAATGCTGTGAGCGAGACCTCGTAACGATTCCATAGATCGTACCTGGGCATAACTGCACCCGGGGCATAGCCCTCCATCTCAATATGGAACATCCCGTCTCGGATACCGGGAGACGCAAATACAATAGGCGTCAGCCCCAATAGTCTACGTTCAGAGCCCTCCTGAAGCCATGCCTCAGCCCCAAAGGGATAAGATTCGATTCGATGATACGTTGGGAAGTTCAGCGTAACCCGTACGGTATCCCCCGGCCTTGCTATCAGTTGCTCACTCAATGGGGGCATACTCCAAGCCGCCGCACGAAGTGTCGAAAGCCGAATAAAGCCGACATCATGGTCTACCCAGTACGGGCTCCCACTCGCCAACCCCAGATACGTAGAATCAGCATAGGTCGCCGCACTAACATCGTTAGTTTCGATGTGGACGAGAACTTGGGGCTGAGCCATACTAACGCCCGGAAGAGCGGCAAACAATCCGCCCCATAATGTCATAATCAATCGACTGCTAAACTTCATCGTCTGTTTTTACAGGGCTGAGACGGACGACATAACGAGGCTCTGTTAGAACTATTAACCCGTCGGAGGTCAGTCCGATTGCACTCTTTACCCGCCCTCTAAGCTCAATTTCCTGAAGTAGTTCTCCACTAGTACGATCAAATGCATAAAACCAGTTGCCCATACTACCGACATATACTGCGCCCCCTGCAATCAACGGCTGAGCCACTAATGCATCAGAGCATTGTACAGTCCATTCGATGCTCCCCGTATCAATGTTAAAGGCCCGCAGTACTCCATCTGAAGCCCCTGCAATCACAAGCTCATCGTCCACGGCTGGCGACGAAAAGTGAACCGTTTCATCCTCTAGTGCTGCATTCCATACAATTTCACCCGTATCCACGTCCATCGACAACAAAATTCCACGTGTGGTCGATACTAGTAATTGTTTGTCATATGCAACCGGAGCAGCATACAGTGGTGAGTTAACATCAGCAGACCACTGTACAGTACCATCGTTGAGGGACAAAGCCCTAACCATCCCACTGTCACCCACAACAATCACCAATCCATCATAAACCAGTGGTTTCACATGAACACGCGTGCCCTCTGGTAATTGATGCAACCAAACTACCGTACCATCCTCCACTTCGAAGCGCTGCACTTCGCCGACAGTATTAACAAAAACACCTCCACCTTCGACCGATGCAATGCCTGCCAGGACGGAAGCGCCGCGGGCACGCCAGCGTATATCCGATAGATCCAGATCATAAGCTGTCAGGGCTCGACGCCCTAATGCGATCGGTACTACAACCGTCTTACCTATAACGGCCGGGGATCCATTGACTGCGTCACCAAATCGTTTTGCTCCACCACGCTTACCCGTGGCCAAATCAATGACATGAAGCTCCCCCTGCCTGGTAGCAACCAAAACATTGTCCTCAAACAACAATGGAGCATCCGGGCCAAACCCGGCCCGAGCGTTATAGGTCCAGGCAATTTCCAGAGGCGGAGCCGGCCCAAACTCTACCTCGGGCAACGGACGAATGTCCATCACCAGCCCGCTACAACCGACGGACAGCAGCAGTAATGAAATTGAACTCCTAAAAATCGAACCCGAAAAAGAATTGACGGAAGAGAGATGAATCCCGTGACTTGAATGCATCACGAAACCGGTACCCTAAATCATACCGAAGAACCAGCCCACCGAACAGATTGAGACGAAAACCAAGGCCCGCAGACCCTAAAGTTTCTCCAGCATAAATCTGGCGAATCCGCTTGTCGTATTTGTCATTCCATGTATGCGCAGCGTCAAAAAAAAGTGCCCCGCGCAAGTTGGCAATTCCTAGAATAGCCAAAGGCGGAATATAGACAGATGGGGTCTCGACCAGCGGGAAACGTAACTCGTGAGATGTGAACCAGGCTTTCTTTCCCCGCACATCAAATAATGGGTATCCTCGCAGATCCCAGCTTCCACCCATAAACCATAAGCGGGCTTCCCGGCCATGATTCATACGACCCAGAGCGCGCGACGCAAACGTCACGCTACGGCTTAATCTCAGATAATGTCGAAAGTCCGCCTCCAATGTGATGTAGTTCACGTTAGAGTACAGCAGATCCGTTGTATAAGCCGCCGAAATCCTTCCGCGCCACCCAACCATAGGACCATTGGCACCAAACAAAGCATTATCATGAACCAGACTGATCTGATTCGTCAACAGCAACGCCTGACGATCAATCCGTCGCTGTGGAATCTGCTTATCATCCCAGCTCAAGGAAGTCGCAACCTCTACGCGTCGAAACATGGAGAGCGGATAGCTCACAGCTCCAAATCCGCCCCACACTTCCTCCCAAAAACGTGGAAACTCTGTAGGAGCATCCGGGTCTGTCAAGTCGTACCTCAACCCACCATATCGATAAATCCCATAACCAACGTTCGCCCTGCGGTTCAGATGGATCCTGGATATATTCACGTTTAGTCCCTTCAGGAAATCTCCCGTGTACTGACTCGTGCTGTATAGAGTTATGAAAAACCGGTCGTTACCCATGAGATCGGAAAAGGCGAGAACAGCTGCTCCACTCGTCCCCCAGACCGCGCTACTTGATATCTGTCCCTGCGCGATATCCAATCCATAACGCCGTCGATATCGTAAGCGATCAGTTGCAGTACCGGCTTCAATGCGTGGAAACTCCCAGGTCTCACCAGACTCTACCACCAAATGTTCGGGTTTCTCCGATACAGGACGACTCAATAGGGTATCCAACCCTCCCAGACTGCGCACGGTGAACCGGTAATTTTCGAAGGTTGAAAAAACCATCTGTCCATCGCGCGTCCAAACCGGATCGTAGGCTGCGGTGGTTAGCTTCGTTAGACGTTTTTTCCAACGCACACCGGGTTCTGGATCTTCTCCTCCACGAGTTCCCACACCGGTAGAAGCAATGGTAGGCGGGCGTAGCGCCGCATCAATCACATAAATATCCTGACCGCCATAGCGCCCCGTGCTATCCTTCCTGGTGCTCGTGTAAATGATCTGATTCCCATCTGGACTCCAGTTTGGCGAGAAATCGTGCTGTGTGCCAAACGTAACGTAGTCTATGGCCCCTGTTTCCAGTTCATATGTAAATAAATTGTAGGCGTCATCAAAGCCTTTCGAGGTACGATCGGAAGAGAACACGAGGAAGCGCCCATCCGGGCTCCAGGCCGGATCACGTTCATCATAGCTGTCATCTGTTAACCGTTCCAGACGATCACGCTCGGTGTCGTAAACATACAAGTCAATAAAGCCACTCTCGTCTATAGCGACAAAGGCTATACGCAAACCATCCGGGCTCCATGTCGGAGAGTACAGGGCAATAATCTCATCGAAACCATACATACGATCATTCACACCAGACTCCAAATCGTAGGTGTGAATAACATCCCCCTCTCCGCTCTTGGTAACAAATGCCAATCGGCCATCCTTCGAGACGCCCATCCGGCTATCCAAAAGGTGAAACGACTCAAACTGATTATTACGTTCACCTCGAATAAGAACACGGGGTTTATCAAGCGGGACATACATTGAATCAACGTCAACATAGTAGACGTTGCTGTAACCGCCATGATTGCCGGTAAACAAGATCCGTCGACGCCCATCCTGCATTTGGTAAAAAACCGGCTTCGAGTTGAATCCTCTTACGGAGATTCCTTCGGTAATTAATGTTGGACTCTCCGCCGTATCCAGCCGGGTATAATAGGTTTGACGTAACCATTCCTGCCACCTAGTACCGATGTCATTTAATTCGTCCTGCAAAGTATGCTCCATAACCTTGCGGAAATCCCGGTTGATCCAGGCATCCTCAATCAACTGCAACAGCTTATCCTCACCATACGTCTCTGCAATGAAACGACACAGTGCCTCCCCCTCCTTGTACATCACGTAGGAACCGTTAATCCTGTAAATATTCTCCAGCGGTACCAAGTAGTTCGAGAAGATCGCATCCCGCATGATCATCTCATGTTGATAGTCCTGTGGGCCAGACCAGTACTCCGCCAGACCTTCGGTAAACCACAACGGCAAGTAACGATCAATTGGAATACGATAGTCCCTGTAGACACGGGCGAGCTTGTGCATGGTGAAGACATGCACCATCTCGTGACGAACAACACGTCTGAACCGATGCAGATTGCCGTTAGCAGGAATGACAACCCGCCCTTTAAGAAACTCATAAAAGCCACCTACACCATCGGGAATAAACCCATCAGTAATATTGGTCTGCTTAAAGTGTAGCTGCGATGAGTAGAAGACAATAGGTACACGCCGAGTAACAGAAAAGTTGAAGCGGTTTTGCAACTCGGCGTAAGCCTCCTCCGCAAAAGCAGCGCCATGCTCGGCAAGCGCCTGCATTTCAGGATAGAAATACACATCGAAGTGCTCAGTCTTGAGCACATTCCAGTCGAAATTCTCGTACTGGATCTTGTTACGCCCGAAATGAAGATTATACTGTGCCGATACCGGCAATACAGCTAATCCCAGCATGGCGAACAAGCCCCATGCAGCAACTGGGTGTCGCATGAGCAATAGTGGTTCGTATGCGCAACGCTATTAGGCGTATACCGTTCCCTATGAACGGTCTATCCCTCAACCAGCGCTGCCTTCAGGCGTGAAATCAATCCCACAGGAGATGGATCCGTGTTGTTCATTATTGCAAGATATAAGCTCACCCAATCACTGACATACATAATTGAAAGCAGGCGCGCCAGTCGACTGCTACCCTCGCTCCATACTTCATGCCAGCTTTGTGCATGCGGTTCCAGTAGCGATCGAGTTACGTCCATTCTGCGCTGTGTGCGTGCGTGATCCTCCATATCCCGAAGAACAACCACGGCAAGCTGTTTCAACTCCGGCTGGAACCGTGCCCACCCCATGACCTCATTGTGATTCATTTCCGGAAGTAGATTCCCAACAGCCAGGCTCTTTGCATTCTCGTGCATCTGGTTGCGCCATCGGGTGTTCGCGGCAGCATACTGCTCACTGCTATAGATAACTGGAAAATGACCGTGGAGTGCTCCGGCCAGCGTTATTGCAGGATTTTCCGGGTCGGCTAGATTAGCCATAATCTCCGACTGTCTGCGCGTAATGGATACAGCCTCTGCCCAGTGCTCAGGCTCAACAGCAGTAAGTCGGAGTGGTTCAGTGACCGTCAGCAACGCCGACAGTGAATGTGGCAGAGCTGCACGCGGCTGAATTCCAGCCGGCAAACTAACCAGTGGAACGTTCTGTTCTTTAGCCTTGGCCGCAAGCTCTCCGCCAGTCGAAATAGCCAAAACTTTGGCTCCCCGTACACAGGCGTCATCAAAGGCTGCAAGCGTCTCCTCCGTATTGCCTGAATAACTTGAGGTTACCACCGCCGTATTGGGGCCAACCCAGGCCGGTAGTGAATAACTACGTGACACCGCAATTGGGATGGTCGCCTGATCCGCTCCCAACGCCAACAGGATGTCCCCGCCAATAGCGCTCCCGCCCATTCCAGCAACAACTACCCCATTTATATCAGTCCCTGGCCAACCGCTGGTTTCAGCCTGCAGTGCACGCCTGCGGCCTTCTCTAAGCTGTTCAGGAAAACTCCGAACGGCCTCGTACATACCTTCAACATCAATCCGTTCGAGCGATTCTTTGGTCATTTTATAAGATATTTTTTCAACTGTTAAGTGCGGTAACTAGCAGGGGAACATGCCTCCACCCGAGAATCCCATCTTGGCCTGAATACTGTCTGGCTCCCAAATTGTGCCTCATTAAACGGACATAATTTCCGGGATTCGTGAGAAAGAAACGCAGACATCAACTGCCGAGAGATTTCCAATTAGTATCGCCAAAAAATAACCTATTTGGGGTTAGATGAAAAACGGGGCGTATTTCGCTCTGGCCCTCAGTCGGTATCCGTACGAGAATCCCATATGCAAAAGCTAACTTCTCTGTTTCAAATTTATGTGCGTGACGAAGGTCGTGTTGTATTGGTGAGGGGGATTTGATGTATGAGTTGCGAAGGGGGTTGTGTATTCTGCGGGGATTGCAGGTGAGTCAAATCCTTTCCCCCCTGGGCGAACTTCTGAGGGAAGAAATTCTGAACGGAGGGTATATCCAGGCGGACGAGACGCGGATTCCCGTGCAGGATCGGGCAAAGAGTAAGCAGTCTGGCAAGCATCACACCGGGTATTACTGGATTTATTCGGATCTGGTGTCCAACTTGGTAATGTTCGACTACCAGCAAGGTCGGTCCCGGGATGGACCCGCAGCCTTTTTGAAGGGCTTCAAGGGAGCCTTACAGACGGACGGGTATATCGTTTATGATTGGTTTGATCAATTCGATGAGATTACACAGTCCTGTTGCTGGGCCCATGCCCGAAGATACTTCCACAGAGCTAAACGATTGCATCCCAAATACGCGAAGGTTGCGCTTACGCTGATCCAGCGACTGTATGCAGTGGAACGGGAGCTTCAACAGGGCGGCGCTTCATTTGAAGAACGTGCGCAGGTGCGCCAGCGCCGATCTGTCCCGATTCTGGACAAGTTGAAGGCCCATCTTGAAGGACATCCCACATTTAAAGGATGTCCCTGGAATATCGCCGTCTGCTATACGCTGAATCGATGGGATCGGTTGACGCGCTTCACTAGGAACGGAATCGTTGAAATTGACAACAACCTCGTAGAGAACCGAATCCGGCCCGTTGCATTAGGGCGAAAGAACTATTTGTTTGCCGGCTCCCACGATGCCGCCAAGGGAGTTGCACTCCTCTACTCTCTGCTGAGTACCTGCAAACAGCACAACGTAAAGTATATGATGTGGCTTGAAGATGTGTTGAAACAGATTTCCAAGCTTCCCGCATCACAACTCCATACACTGTTACCCCATCACTGGAAGGTCAACCGAGAAGTTACGCTCGCAAAAGCAGCATAGCTCCCTTTCTGCATGCAGGTCCCCAACGTCCTCGGAATCCGATCAAACGGCGCACTGGGTTCGCCATGTAATCAAACATTCTTAGGCGCTGAACGATGCCTGAAAATTTACGCACACAAAATTGAACAGAGAAGTTAGCTTGTTGTACATGGAATTCTCGTGCGGATACACCGGAAGTATTATAAGCACGGCAGACTACCCAGCCGGGCCCTATTGTGCTGAACCGCATTTTTAATCATCAAACAAGTCATCGCCCATGGGCGATGAGATTCCCCCAGGCGACTTGACGATGCCTTGATGAGATTCAACCCTGCGTAGCAGAGACCGGAGGCATATCACCTGTGGGAGCTTCGACCCAAGGCCGGGGCTGTAACATGCCTTCCAGACGCGAGATGCGACTATCTAGCTTGGCCGTGGAGTCTATAAGCTTCTTTTGACCTTTATGGAGCTCGCTCATGTCATTACGGACTTCGCTACGGAACTCGCTCATGTCGTTACGGACTTCGCTACGAAGCTCGCTGATGCCACCACGGAGCTCGCTGATGTCGTTACGGACTTCGCTGCGAAACTCGCTGATGCCACCACAGAGCTCGCTGATGTCGTTACGGACTTCGCTGCGAAGCTCGCTGATGCCACCACGGAGCTCGCTGATGTCGTTACGGACTTCGCTGCGAAGCTCGCTGATGCCACCACGGAGCTCGCTGATGTCGTTACGGACTTCGCTGCGAAGCTCGCTGATGTCACCACGTAGAGAACGGCTGAGTTGGTCGGTACGCTTGATTTGTGAAGCGTTCATACGCCAAAGCGCGATGATCAGGGTTAGGATAAACCCTGTCGTAGAGATGAGAATGTCTGGATT
>MPNB01000006.1 GCA_002238805.1 Rhodothermaceae bacterium bin80
AGAGGTCGGCGATCTGGTAGATGGACGCTTGATGCGCCTCGCGCAAGGCTCGAATGCGGGCCGGTCGCGGATCCTCCGGTTTGTCCTTGCGCGCTTCGGGCTTGGGCCAGAAGAAGGTGTGGTGGGGGTTTTTTCGGAAGGCCACACAAAGATTTTTGAATGAGCCATAGGAATAGCCAAATTGGTCGGCGGCCTCTCTGGCCGAGAGACCGCCAACAAAGTAAGCACGCAGGGCCTCGTATTGGATGTGGCTGCGCAGGGCCGGTTGGCGAAAGAAGTCCGCGTAATCAGTCATCATTTATCATAAACTGTAAACCGATTACCAATATACACAATAATTCTTACAAATGCAAGACCTATCGTATTACTTTCAGAAATGCGTGTACATTCCCCGATAAATTGGTAGTTGGTGCTATATTAGCCCCTCTTAGGGCATAATAATGTCTCTATGACGACCTGGACTGCTAAGCCAATAATTATATTACTATCGTGGCTAACAGTATTTAGTTAATGACATGAGATGACGTATTGTTGGCAATTTATGCCCGTCAGAGGGAGGAATACAGCAAAATCAGTCACCAGCACAATCCGAATGGAAATTCAGGCTTGATCCGAACCGACTGGTTGTAGGGAAGCACAAAAAGAGACTCCGTAGACTTTGCCATGATCTCACTTCCAAAGTGAATTTTTTAGACTACTTTGAAAGGTCGCTTGCGCATGTGATCCACAGTAGAAACAAGTCCCTATTCGGACAAAATCCGCAAAAAAAGGGCAATAGGCCCTTTTTTAAGGAACGTACAATGGACACGAAAGTCCCAAGTTAGTCGGGCTATCCAGAAAATTTGAATTGAGATGAATATTGTGGGTTAAGATGATTAGAGCTACTACCACCATTCTTATCGCTGGTCTCCTTGTATCCGGTTGCACCTCACCGTCGACAACCGATGTTACACCGGCCCTCCCTGACGACCTTGAACGTGTCTGGATCGGATCCGATTTCTATGCCAACCGCCTGATGGATTGGCGTTACGCTGGCGGTCGCATTGAATGTATTGAGGGCAGGAGTGCCAAACCAATGAGAACGCTTCACCTGCTCACTTACTATCTGAGTGCAGAGGCAGGAGAGCTAACGATGTCAGTTCAGATGGGAGCATTATCACCGGCAGACAGCGCCCATAGCAATACGTGGTCCGGCTTTCTGCTTGGTGCAGGAGGGCCAGATGTGGATTGGAGAATTTCGAGCCTTGTTCACCATTGGCCCGCTGAAGATGGAGGGTTGATCGCAGGTATAGATGGTCAGGGGCAAATCATAGTCCGGTCCAATACCAATGCAGATGCCCCGAAGGGCCCACACGCCAATATTCCTGTTGAGGCGTGGCCGCTCATTGAACCCGACACCTCCACAGGTAACCTGTCGGCGGGTGATCCTGTGAAGTTGAGCATACAAGCCACCCCATCTGGAAATAACTACGAGTTATTCGTTACGGCCTCAGATCCGGTTACCGAGGAGACCTTGGCGGAGGCACAATATACCGGGTTGCCCAATGACTATTTCATGGGCAATGTAGCACTGGTAAGTCATAACAGTCCTCTTATGGAAGGGGAAGGCTACTGGTTTGATGACTGGACGATTGGAGGTTCGAAATTCCTGCATGATGATGCACGAGCATTCGGCCCCATACTGGCAGCCCAATATACCGTGAGTGACAGAACGCTGAAAATGACTGCACAAATGCCACCAATTGGAGACAGTGATACCCGTACAGTTGGGCTTGAACTCATGCTCAATGGAGATTGGGTGCCCTCAGCAAGCGCCGCAATCATACCAGACAGCTATACTGCCCCCCTCCGCGTGGACGATTTCGAGGCGAACACCGACGTACCCTATCGGCTGACCTACGATCTACGCACTGCAAACGGTACTGAGCGTGTACATTTTCCAGGTACAGTGCGTATGGCACAGACTGAGGATGATGAGTTTGTCCTGGCTTCACTAAACTGCCAGAATATTTCCCAAGGCCGGGATCTGGTATGGAATCACAGTACGATCTGGTATCCACACAGCGAACTCTCAGCCGCCGTGGCTCACCATGATCCTGATTTACTCTTTTTCGCCGGGGATCAGATATATGAAGGCGGACTTGCAGGAATTATCCGTACTCCCCTTGACAAGACTTACCTGGACTATCACTATCATTGGTACAGATTCCTTTGGGCCTTCAGGGATTTGATGCGTGACCGCCCCACCGTGACAATCCCGGACGACCATGATGTATATCATGGCAACATCTGGGGGCATGGTGGCAAAAAGGCCGAGGGACCGTGGCGACCACAATCCGATAACGGTGGCTACATCATGGATGCCCGCTTTGTCAATGCTGTCCACAATACACAGGTCTCCCACTTGCCCGATCCCTTTGATCCTACGCCAATTGAGCAGGATATCAGCGTGTACTATACGAACCTGACCTATGGTGATATCAGCTTCGCCATTGTGGCAGATCGTATGTGGAAGTCCGCCCCCCGCCTGGTCCTTCCAGAAGCGCAGGTGCGCAATGGTTGGCCGGAGAACCGGGATTATGACGCAACCTCAGTAACAGATGCACATCTCCTTGGACCACGACAACTCAAATTCCTAAACCAGTGGGCCCACCAGTATCCTGATAATGTCTGGATGAAAGTGATGCTCTCTCAGACCTTGTTCAGCAATCTGGCCACACTACCCAGTGGGTCGTTTGACGATCGCGTCGTTCCACAAATGCGATACGCCGAGCCAGGAGAATACATCAGTGATGACCATTTAGGCACAGACATGGACTCAAATGGTTGGCCACAAAGCGGGCGCAACCGCGCGTTAACAGCCATTCGGAAAGGATTCGCATTTCACGTGGCCGGTGATCAGCATCTGGGGAGTTTCGTACAGTACGGTATTGATGAATTTGGGGATGGCCCCAATGCCTTCATATCACCTGCAATCGCCAATGTGTGGCCCCGGCGTTGGTTTCCACCAGAGCCCGGTGGCAACCGCGAGTCGGGATCTCCGGCCTATACCGGCGACCACCTGGATGGCTTTGGAAATCGCATGACCGTACATGCCGTAGCTAATCCCGTCAGAAGCGGTCGCACACCGGAGGCACTCTACGATCGTGTACCCGGCTATGGAATTATCCGCTTCAATCGGGATTCCCGTACTATTACTGCTGAAGCATGGCCGCGCTGGGTTGATCCGGGCAGTGAGGATGCCTATCAGTATTCTGATTGGCCGGTTACCGTCACCCAGGAAAGTAATTACGGCCGACAGGCAGCTGGGTATTTGCCCCCTATCAATGTCGAGGGTCTAACTGAGCCCGTATTAACTCTGATAGATGAAACTACAATGGATACGCTTTACACGCTCCGCCTCTCGACACTGCCGTTCAGAGCAAAAGTTTTTGATGCCAACAGCTCATATACGGCTGTCATCGGTGACCAGTCCATGCATGAGACGCGGCTGACCGGACTGCGGGCGGATTCAATGGAAAACCCCGAAACACTGGAGGTTACGTTTTGAAGTTAAGCCCACTCTTACTGCTCCCTATCCTCTTGGCTGCCTGCAGACCAGTTCAGCCGAACGTGGTATTGATTCTGGTTGATGATTTGGGATGGATGGATTCCGGTGTATACGGAAGCACATTCTATCAGACCCCCAATATAGATCGCCTGGCAGCATCAGGTACGCGATTTACGCAATTTTATGCGTCCAGCTCGGTCTGCTCGCCCACGCGTGCCAGTATTATGACTGGAAAGCATCCGGCAAGACTGCAAATCACCAACTGGATTGGAGGATCCGCGAATGGACAACTTCTTCAGGCTGAGTACCGCCATGCACTCCCACTCGAGGAAACCACTATTGGGGAAATGTTCAGACAGGCTGGATATAGCACTGCCTACATAGGCAAATGGCATCTGGGTACCGGAATTTTTCGTCCTGAAAATCAGGGATTTAACAATGTGTTTGCATCCAACGATGCCGGACAACCCGGATCTTACTTTGCTCCCTATATCAATGCAAATTTCCCGGCTTCAAATGTGCCTGGACTGGAATCGGATACGGACAGTACGTACCTGACTGATCGTCTAACCGACCTTGCTGTAGACTTTATTGAGACCAGTCGTGAGGACCCGTTCCTCCTAGTACTCTCCCATTATGGAGTTCATACACCGCTACAGGCCAAAAACCAGGACACCGAACGCTTCCGTGCGACCGAAACGTCTACGATGTTCGAACGCGAGCACTTTGGTGGCTCGACACGCCTGACACAAGATCACGCAGTATACGCGGCCATGATTGCTTCGGTGGACGAGAGTGTTGGACTTGTATTACAGGCACTGGAAGCTGCAGAAATTCAAGATAACACCATTGTCGTGTTTACTTCTGACAACGGTGGACTGTCAACGCTCAGTCAAGGACGCACCTGGGCGCCAACCTCCAATCAGCCACTCCGTGCAGGTAAGGGCTGGCTGTACGAAGGAGGCATACGTATACCTCTCATAGTGAGCGGAATACAGAGTGATCCGGTGATCACAGATGTACCTGGTACGACGAATGACTTGGTACCAACCATAACTTCATTGGCAGGTCTGCCTGATCCTGTTGGCGTTGATGGTCTCAATTTATTTGCAAAACCAGCACCTGAAAGAGCGCTTTACTGGCATTTTCCCCACTACCACGGCTCTGCCAATCGTCCATCTGGAGCTATGCGCCAGGGAAGATACAAGGCTATCGAGTGGTTCGAAACCAACTCAGTAGAGCTCTACGACCTCGAATCAGACCCAAGCGAAACCACCGATATCAGCACTTTCGAACCAGCCAAAGCCCAGGAACTCCTACATCAAATGCAATCCTGGCGAGACTCTGTCGGTGCGCGTATGCCCAGTCCTAATCCAGACTACTCTGCCCCACCAAGCGATAGCTGACGAAAGCAAAATGGCGGCTATCCGGGCTCCAGGATGGCACATTTATCGTCCCCTGTCCACCAAACAGATGTGCGATTATCCTTGGATCTTCGGTTTCGTCCACGGGCATGATCCGCAACTTTACATCCTTGTTCGGAGGATGCCCCTCTACGGATTTATCGTAAGACAGAAATACAATCCAGCGACCGTCAGGAGACGGATGTGCAAACCAGTCCCCAAATTCATCATGTTGCGTAACCTGTGTCTGGTTGCCGCCATCCGCATCCATTCGCCAGATTTTCATTTGCCCCGTACGTACAGAGTTAAAATAAATCGTCTGACCATCCGGTGAATATTCCGGCCCATCATCAAGCCCCTCTGCATCCGTCAACCGCACCTCCTCGCCCCCGTCCCGTCCGATCGCATAAACATCAAAGTTATCACCACGACGGGCGCAGTAAACAAGCTTCTGACCATCCGGCGACCAGCCATGCCAGTAAGAGGGGCCAAGTTCAGTAACCAATCGGGGTTTTCCGCCCATAGCGGGCATGATATAGATCAATGATCCCCTGTCTTCTGTAATGTGGCTAATGGCAAGCTCTGTACCATCAGGTGAGTATCCATGGTCATTGTTGCACCGATCAGCAAACTGTGTGTCAAGCATAACGGGTTCGCCACCGGTAGAGGGCATATGGTACAGATGTCCCCCACTGTTATAGAGCAGCGTCAACGAATCCGGTGACCAGTTAGGAGCTTCAAAATGCTCTTGGGCCTGATGGATAACCTGGCGTTCACCAGTCTGGCTGTCAATGATCTCAAGGGTGCTCTCTACTACACGCTCCTCAGTCACAACATTCTCCTGTAAATGAACATTGGTGAAAACAGCGGTCTCTCGGACTTCGGCATCATGAGCACAAACAACAAGGCCCGCGTAGGCCGAATCCGGCAGATCCACTGTGATGTTCCCTACGACCGTTGTTCGTTCCCCTGGTCTGTCCAGATATAATGTGAACAGGTTTTCTGTACGTTCAAGGCGAAGTAAGGCTGGGGCGCGAACAGGGGTCGTTACCTCGCTGGTTGGACCTCCTGTTTCTGAACGCCATTGCAGTGCAATCAGCCCATCGGCATGTATCAGGGCATCCACGTAAGCGGCATCCGCATCCAAACTCTCTCGAATCATCCACCCCGCCTTGCGGTACTGGTGGCCTGTGGTATCTTCGAACTCGACATCTGTCCGTAACACCAGATCACCGGCAACCTCCTTCCAGACGAAGAAGAATTCGTCACTGGCTCCGTAGATATCCGCGCCGCTGCCGGCAATAATGTACGTTCCCGTATTCTGGTCAAACAACATACCTCCCCCCAGAGGGGCATCACCCACGTTGGTAGTTCCTTCGAAAATCCCCAATGGATCGGATGTTGTACAGGACATTAGGAGAGTAATCGTGACTAACACGAACCATTTAAGTCTATCCGATATGTAGCGATTCATTAGAAATTTTGAAAAATGACCGTTGACTCAAAGGTAACCCAGAGCGGCGAAAAAACACAATCATGGAACTTGTCTCGCTTCCCGTTTCACTAGGATAGATTCCTGAAAAACACACCGAACAACCGTTGGGGCCGAGTTATCAAAACATTATAAATAATTCACGGCCATCAGGCAATGCTCCTACATCAACCGT
Organism: Rhodothermaceae bacterium bin80; assembly: GCA_002238805.1. Classification (GTDB taxonomy): domain Bacteria; phylum Bacteroidota; class Rhodothermia; order Rhodothermales; family Bin80; genus Bin80. Next base: position 6,621 of record MPNB01000006.1, read on the forward strand.
ATAATTCTCTACCATACTGAAGGACACCGAACAATTATTCTGAATACCTGAAAATCGCAGGGTTGGATAAATCGAAAAAAGCGTAACCCAAATATCGAACTGAACTTTATCTGCAAAGGTTACGCAAACAATTCCAGTCAATTTGGCACGCATCAAGGCGTGAAGGGTTTGGAGTTTCCACGCGTCATGATTATTATTGACGATGCCAATATGCGCTTCAAAAGCGCAGTTTCTTATGATAAACTGCTCGGTGTAAAACACCCAAGTAAAACCGACAGGAATAACGAGTCGGCTGGGAGGGAGACCTCCTATGATCGTAGCGACGGTTGCTCTATGTAACCTGTACGCGTGCGGAAGATAGCTTAGCATTGGTTGTCTACAGCAATAATCCATATGCGATTGAAGAGACTTTTTGGACAAGAAATGGTTCACGGAAGACGAAATTATTACGTCTATTTCTAAGTCTGACTTTCAGAAAGTTGAGTGAAGCAGATCTTCTTGCATATTCAATGAAGTGGGCTACTGCTCCAATCGAAGTGAAATATCCAACCAAGAACTTGCCCCGCCTGCGAAGTGCAGGAAATTCTCCGGTTTTCAAGTAATCCTATATGTTGTGGTTACCCCTGTAAAGCTAACGTTTCTTTCCTCTGATACCTATTCATTCGATAATTCCCCTCGACAATTCACGGGGTGACTGGACATTTTACTGGAACTGGAACGCCTTATGTGGTTGGTGTCCCAGTTCAAACGGATTAAGCATTCTTGTATCAAGACAGGTTGCATGGGTAGATGCATCGCTCCTCCAAGAATTGTGACACGCTCTGTGTATCCTTGAATTTCCTGAAACATGTAAACAACCTAGGAGCGTATGGGGATATGTATCAATAAATCCAAAAGAAGGTTGTATCATCCCCTCATCCCCTACCGAGCGGATTTAACCCTTGAAATCTCTTCCGTTTGTCAAAATATCATTTAGGAGTGTTACCAGTGGATGAATTCAGAATGAGTACGCACAGTAAAGACATGCCGCGAAATTGAAGAATGGCTGTAAAGTACCTTGAGCCACGTTTGGAGTTACTCCGTGAAGAGTATGTCCTTATACAGGCTTGGAAGAAAACGGCGGCCTACATTCGTTATCATAATTCTTTCGCCGATACGCTTGCTCTTGACCGCGCAGCTGCGAATCTACCGAAATTTCTAGGCAAACTCCGCGACCGTCTGAAATCTTCCGAAATCTGGGAGAATCAGCGCATACGTATTGTTCCAGCACCTAAAAGCCAGGACTGGAAAGTACAGAAAAAAAGATGGAAGCCTAAAAAAGATGGAGCTCCAGTTGCGCTTAGACCGCTTGGCCATGTTAACTTAGAGGATCAGGTGGTAGCGACAGCTCTTATGCTCTGTCTCGCAGATCGGGTTGAGAAACGGCAGGGAGATCCCCGAAAAAAGATAGATAATCTGGAATCACGAAAGCAAGTAATCTCCTATGGAAACCGCCTTTTCTGCGATCAGATAGATGGAGATCTCCGCCACCGATGGGGATCCAGTAAACTCTACCGCGCCTACTTCAAAGATTATCGGACATTTCTGTCCAGACCGAAAACCACGATCCAATCAATTTCAGAGATGGGGGGGCAGTCCACATATGTCATTCATACAGACCTTGAAAAATTCTATGATCTTGTACGCCCAAATTTACTTGGTGAAGCTACTGAACAGCTTCGCTACAGCGACGATGATCCGAAGTTCTTCTCTTTTCTGGAATCCGTGTTCAATTGGGAATGGGCCTCAGATGACCAAGATGATGCCAAAAAATACGCAGTTGAATCGGGTATAGATGATTTCGGGCATATAGCACTTCCGCAGGGGTTGGTTGCTTCAGGTTTTTTCGCGAACCTTGTACTCCTCTCTTTTGATGATGAACTGCGTGCCAAGATAGGGAAAGAGATTTTTGATGGGATCTTGCTGGTAGATGTATGTCGGTATGTTGACGACCTACAACTTGTACTTGCTGTTGATAACAAGACTCAATACGATTCACCGGGTGACCTGAAGAATAGGGTATTCCTTTGGATGAACCAAAAGTTGGAGAAAACATCCCCCGGCCTTAAGCTATCCAAGAAAAAAACAGAAATTGTAGAACTCGGTGGCGAAACTCCTCATCTGTTGGCACAGAGCGCGAAGATGGAGCGCATCCAAACGGCAATCTCAGGAGGGTTTGATGCCCACGGTGGGGAAGAAATTCTGGATGCCATTCTGGGAATGCTTCGTTCCCAGACGGAGATTAAACTCGGTAAAAATAAAGAATTGAAGCTGACCCCGGATGTCCGTGATGTAACAGTAGCTAGGTTCGCAGCTAGACGATACCGGAAGACATTCCGGTCTACCAGACTACTACTTCCAGACAAAGCTGACACTTCGTTACCGGATCCATTACCCAAACTGCGGAGTCGGACTGAGCTTGATCAAGAAGCAAAGAGGTTTGCATTCGGCTTAATCCAGCGGTGGATCAACGATCCATCAAACGTACTCCTCATGCGAATTGGACTTGATCTTTGGCCAGATGTAAAGGTTTTGGAATACATTCTAACACTACTCCGACCCTTTACGGAGGACAATGACCTACCACCTGAACAACGACAGATCGCTTGGTATTGCCTCTCTGAAATCTTGCGAGCCGGGGCTACAGAGACAGGCTTGGTACCTGACAGAGAATCACTCCCATCAGGTGTCTGCCTTAAAAGCTATCGGGAAGAGCTCCATAAAGAAGCTACACGCTTAGCAGAGCTTCCTGAAGAAAAAATTCCTTGGTATCTGCGACAGCAGGCCTTATTGTTTTTGGCAACATGCGCCCCTAACACAACATCTATAGAGTACCCAGAATCGGCATCAGAGGAGATTCAAAAGTACTGGGAGATGATTCAATTTCTTCACGGCGGCAAACTTAACCTCTCTGATTCGGAGTTTGCAACACTGGCAGTTTTAACCAGACGCGCTTTCCTGGATCACAACCAGACTTTGAAATTGATCGGAAACGACCTCAATAAAGCACGGATAGAGGCAATCGCTGGGCGAGATCCTTCATTCGCTCTTGATCTTCTCAACGCCGGAGCCGGTTCGGAAATCGTTAATGATCTGCCAGCACAGATTCGCCAAGATCTTTGCCTGATTTCGAAAAACTCTGGGAAGAAAACACTGGCGAATGAGATCTCGGGCCAACCTCCTTTGGGAGGTCGGCTTCGCAACGAGTTGTCTCTTTTGCGTTTCGCAAATGCTTTCCTTAAAAAGTGGTCTCAACAAGAACCTGCCCCCAGAGTGATCACACCAAGTCAAATCACGCTCAAACTCGTAGAAAATGCCGACAACAGAATCAAAGAGGTAGAAGTTCGAAAGTTGAACATACTCCCTGGAGACGAGGATGATAGTTCGGCTTCAATCTATAGCATCCCTTCGTGGTGTGATGATGGGGATCGGTGGCGTATGCAACTCGGTTTTCTATTGCGATTTATCCTGTCGGGGGATCCTGATTTCACACAGCATATTCGCCCTACACATTGGACTGAAAGTGAGTCGACCTACAGGCCGGTTCGGAGCCACCGATACCTGCGGTTGTATGGTCTTTACAACGGGCAATCGGCTTTCGGAGACAACTGGCTTCCGATCACTGACTGGTTCGAGAAGTTTCTTCTCACACTTCTGCATTGGCCAGGATGTCGTACTCCAAAAGAATTCGAGTGGATAACCAAAGGAATTAAAGCAACAAAGATCAAGATTCAAGAAAGGATTGACAAACTCAAAAATCACCACGGTTCAGCCAGCCAAACACTGATACTGCCGTTGCGTATCAAACAGCCTACCGAGAGAGATAGAAAGCGCCCTATGCGAGCCTGCGTAGTTCAGACCGTGTTCCCATCAAATGATGAATTTAAAGCAGATGACCTTGCACTGAAAGACTCCCAAATCCGCCAAAAACACCGACAGCACCTGTCGGCAGCCCTCGCAACCGTAAATCAAGCATTAATTCTAAGAAATACGCATGACGGGAGTAGCAAGTGGCTGGATTGGTTGATTCTCCCTGAATTGGCCGTTCATCCAGAGGACATTCATGCCTGTCTAATTCCCTTCGCACGGGCTCACAAGGCGATTATTCTTGCCGGACTGACTTACGAAGAAATTTTTAAGGGCGAACCGCTCGTTAACTCGGCTCTGTGGATCATTCCAGAGCATTCGAAAGCACATGGACTGCAGATTCGGATTCGTCGTCAAGGAAAGCTCCATCTTGCTAAAGGCGAGCGTGCATTCTATAACAATTATAGAAAGCTAGTCCAAGGATTTCGGCCCTGCCAATGGCTGATCGGGTATCCATGGTCGGATGACCCCAATGACACGCCGCTTTGGCTCACGGCTGCAGTGTGCTACGACGCGACGGACCTCACATTGGTTTCGGACCTCAGAGATCAGTCTGACATATTTGCAATTCCTGCACTCAATAAAGATGTAGGTACCTTCGACCAGATGGCTATGGCCCTCCACTATCATATGTTTCAGTATGTAATCGTAGCTAACAATGGGAAATACGGAGGCAGTAATGCATATTTCCCGCACAAGAAACCTCATGTTAGACAGGTTTTTCATACTCACGGTCAACCGCAAGCCACGATCTCGTTTCTTGATATTGATAAAATATCCAAATTCCAAAAGCGTAAGGATGTATCGGCCAACATAGTAACTGTCACCAAAGAGAAAGCACTGAGCAATGATCATAAATACCCCCCTGCTGGCCAAGCAAGATATTAATATGCGCACCGAAGATAGGGAAACAGAATATTTGCTCCATCCACGTCCTTCGTGGCTGGAACCCGTTTCTACTGGGGCAGACTTTTCGTTCGTCACAACGATTGTGTTGTGCACATGTGCGAATGCAACAAACCAGCCATCCGCGGATTCTCAAATTCCGCGCGTGCTTGGTCAGAGTAGTTCAAATGCCCCTTCGACCAAGCCATGATTTTACTGTAGACAGCCATCACTTCGTAGATGTCTTCTTTCAAAAAGAAACTGCCTGGAACTTTGCTCTTTACCCAATGGACGAGATCGTCAGTTTGACGGACTTGAAGTAGTTCGTGTCGGACTTGGTTAATACTAAAAACTAGATTTTCTTGATGACGGTCAAGCAGGCTCTTCCAGAAACCGGGGCATATGTCAAATGCGTAATAACAATTTGTGCCGTAATCAGGACATCAGAATCCACAAGGTAGTACGAATCTTGCATCAGGTAACTTGGATGCCTAATCTGCTGGCATAGTCTTGGAAAGTTCCTCCCCATAGACCTGTTAATTCATAGGCCCTTCTGAATCCGATTTTTCCCTCCATTGCCGCTCTTATCACACGGGTTGCGAAAAGCTTGCCTACACGCGCATTCTGGCTATTGTAAAAATTGCCCCCAGACGATGTACTTCCCTTCTGAGTTTTCTGGCTGATATAGTGATCGTGAAATTCAAAGAAGGAGGCCTTGTTTACTAGCCTGAGATCCATGGCCCTACGTGCAGCAACTATCGGGCTCACTTTGAACAACCGTGCAAGAACATTATAGGGATCCTGCTGGTGCTTGACCCGTTTCCAGCATTCCTTCAATTCATTGGACGGTAGGAGGAATTCAGCCGCAGCCCGGTTGCACCATTCTTCTACTTCCGTACTACTGGGAATCAACCTCTCGAAACCGGAAAGACCGCTTTCCCCGAGCCAAATATGTGCTAGTTCGTGAGCCAGCGTAAACATCTGGGCCGCTTTTGCATCCATGCCATTCACGAAAATCAAAGGTGCATACTGATCGGTAAGAGCAAAACCTCGAAATTCTTCCACGCTTAAGCTGCGGTGCGTATTGTTGCCTACAACACCATTGATCACTGCCATCACGCCGAGCTTCTCAATCTTAAAGCGCAATTTATTTACTGCCTCTTGCCAGGTTCTGGCTTCTCCTGCCCAACCACTGCTCAAACCCAACATATCCCTCATCTCAAGACCCACTGCATTGGGGTTATTTGTAAGACGGACACTCGCTGCAAATGGCAACGGATCGGCTTCGCACTCAATCATAAAATCGCGCAACCAATCCTGCCGTCTCTGCATTGCATAGATTGTGTCGATAAGATTCGGGCTTGCTTTGGCTTTTTCCGTATTTGCAATCGTACGAAAGTCAGTAATTGGCAGAGGTTCTTCGGGGGGCTCGCCCAAAAAAAGATACCCTAGTGGAACGTGGACAATCCTAGCAAAATCTTCAAGCTGTTTGAACGTGGGGTTAACATCACCACTTTCCCATTCGGGTAATTTCTTGAATTTCCTTGCAAGGTCCTCCTGCGTGATTCCAGCGCGCTTACGCGCCCAGTACAGGAGCTCAGGTTTAACAGGGACGCGCGCCATGGTATCGCTTCCTTTGCCTTTTTATGTCTGGAAAAGATTACGAGTTTTCAAAAAGCGAGTAATTGTTACAACAGGGTCTCTTGCAAACCTCTGGGTTAACGATTTCTGCGGTTTTTTGAGGGGACTATGGATCCCGGCTTCTAGTTGGTACAGCTGGACGTAGGACGGGTTTCAGGTCAGGTCTCGTACAACCCCTACACGGCATAGGACGCTCTCTGCAAGAAATAAATGGCAAGGGACTGGGGACTACTCCGAGCTGGCTCTCTTCGTTGCAACAAACGCAAAGACACCAGAGGCATCCATGCCGCCTGGAACAAACGCATACAGTTTGTGGATCAGTTCCTAACAGGATGTCCCCCTTGGGAGGAGAGGAGACCTGGCCCTCTGGCCAGATGTTATTGGGAGTTTTCGTTGGTCCTGGAAATGATTGTGTGCTGAACGCTTTCTGCACCGCGCGCAGGATCACATACCGGGCCGTCCACAGAAGCCTCACGCCGCACTTGCGCGATGTGCCAACGCTTTCTCGTGCATTTAAGGGATTTGTAGCAGCTCAGTTGCTTGCATGTAGCATTAGCTGAGGCAGAGGTGGTCACAGGGTAGTTGGAGGGGCATATTTCGCGTGATTCCACGGCCGTAGAGCGAGTATTCCCCCCGATGTGTACGGTTAAGTACAAGAGTGCGAAAGCCGTGGTCCAGAAGCATCCGCGGTGCTTGGCGCGTTAGACGCTCACCTGAGGCACGGATCAGGGAAAAGTCGCGAACGCGGACCGCAACATTTACAGTATTGCCAAAAGCCCTGTATGCCCCACTCTTTGAATCAGGGAGATTCTCCAGCGATCCCATACTTTGCAATCGACTGCACTCTCGGGGGCATCCGTGATGCTCGGTGCATATGCTGCAGCAACCTGTATCACCGCGTACCAATTACCATACTCCCACAGCGAGGCTCCTTTTGCCAATCCGCAGCCCTACAGTCATTCAGGAGGCGGCTCTCAATTCATGAATTTCGCGAAGGATACCGTCGTGGTTGCCCGCGTGAAAAATGGACCTGATAGTATTATTTTGAACAATAAGTGCGGAGTACAACCGCTCAGAAAGAACTGTTTCTGCGAGCATACTCGTGTTGCCAGCGTACCAGATTTCAAAAGTCGGACGCACGGCCTTGCGAAGGAGCAACGTCTTGTACCGGCTATCCTTTTCGGCGTCATTGGTCAAGAACACCACGCGGATCGGTTGTCCTTTTCGGTGCTACCGCGAATGTTGTGGGTAGAGGTCTATATCTCCTCAGAAGAAAAGAATTGTATACTGAGATCAATTTGAATCTCATCAGGTGGGCAAAATCATCTCAATACACACCTGCACGAGCCGCTCTCTATCCCATTGCTGCGCAGGTTCGGGCACATCCCCGTGAACGTGGTCGAAACTGCCCCGTTCTTTGGCCCATCGCAGAGCATCTTTGATCTGCTCGATCGTACACTCGGAAGGAATTAAATCTTCATCCTTGTAAGCAGTGGAGAGAGGGCTAATAGGGTCGAAATGGCTTGCTTTTTTTGTAACTTCAAGGGGCAAAACGGAGTTCCAATAAGGACCGTTATTGGTACCTGATGAATGCAGTCAAGCGGGTCATGGACAAGTACCCGAGGGGCCTGAATTTCATTGTATCTGGAGAAACAAATGGTTGTATTAAGGGGCACGGTTGCATGACTTTTATTCCACCCCAATGAAAAAAGTAGAACTCGTACCCGCACCAGGACAATTGAGTATCACGCTCCCACTCGCGGTTACAAAACGCACGAAGGAGTTTGTTCAGTCAAGCGAGAAGAAGAACACAACCGCAGCCTATGATCAGGCGCGGACGCGCTGGCCCGATTATCTGGGATATCGTGGTATAGAGCCAATAGATGCCACCGACGGCACGGTCGCAGATTTCCTCATCGTGCTGCACGATGGAGGATTGGCCCCAAATACAATCTCACTGTCACTGGCGGTAGTGAGGTCCGACTGTAGGAAATTGGGCCTAGACTTAACCGGTGAGATCACCCAGAAAACAATCAGAAATATCCGGGAAAAAGGCCGTTCCCGCGGACGGGGTCAGGCCAAAGGAGCGGGCATCGAATCTGTTCATTTAGTCAGTCGGAAACTGGCAAGCGACGGCTCACTCCGATCGCTCCGGGATGCTGTAATCCTTTTGGTCATGTCAGACGCAATGTTACGGGGATCGGAACTACTGCAGCCAAGGGTCGGGCACATCTCGGAGGAATCAGACAAATCAGGAAGGTTGGAGTTGACCTTTACCACCAAGACGATCAAGAAGGGGGATGCTGTCCAATACCTGGGAGCAAGCACTATGAGGATCGTCAATGAGTATATCAAAATGGTGGGGCTGACTGAGGGTGACAAACTCGTGGTCGGCATTGATCGTTGGGATCGTCCAAGCAGCAAAGACATCTCAATGAGAGCACTTAACAAAATCGTGCCTCGGCTTGGTCAAGATCACTTTGGGGAACATCTTTCCTCACACAGTTTCAGGGTTGGATCTGCACAAACACTATCCAGCAAGGGGGCCACCTTGCCGGAGCTGCAAACCGTTGGGCGGTGGAAGTCTTCAAAGATGCCAGCGCACTACTGTAGGAAACAGTTTGCTGGCCGGAATGCAATGGCAAAGTACATCTATGGATAACCTGCCGGGTATTATGGGTATTTTATACGAAAGTGCTGGAATAGTTCGGAAATAGATGTCGGGTTTGGCATCTATCATCCGAGTAGTCCGATGAGGGGTTCGAAGAGTTGAACAGAACAAATTCCATTTTGAACGTACACTAGGTGTTTACATCACAAACACCCGGAGGGGTAGCCAATGCCGAATCTACAAACACAGGTGCGTAAGAGCAATTCGGAGGGAGTAGAAAAATTTATAAGGAAGGTAGAGAAAATCGTCGCATCGGAAGACAGCGCCACCAAAGAAGAATCGCGGGAATATACTTTCAGGTCTGATTATTACTCTGACCTAACTAGCACGCTAGCTGAGATGGAATACCGCATAGAAAAAATTGCTACTGATTTGGGTAAAATCGAAGTTATCTCATACCAAGATCGCAAGGAACTCAGGGATTTTTCTATCGAAATGTTTGAGGCCGTGAAAATATTCGACAGGATCATAATATCCGCAAAAAACCTACCCAAAAAGGTACGCGACAAACTAGAATACCTCGCAAGCAGGGTTGAAGATATTGCAGAAACATCCGCTCTTTCGTCAAGCGAAGATTTCCACAGAGTGATAGAAGAAGAAATACTGTAGTTCAACAAATGTGCCATCGTAAGATTGAGCAGACTGCAAAATTTGAACGAGATATCAAGAAACTACGTAGGCACCGAGGGTTGGATCGTAAGGTTCAGGAAATGCTAAACAATCTTGCCACTGACAAAATAGCTGACGGAGACAGGATGCCTCGACATAAAGGATTGTCAGTATTCAAGATTCGATGTGGCACAAAAAATATGAGCGCAAGAAAATGTGCACGAATCATATACTATAAAGATGCCTCGAAATTGATCGCCCTTCGTGTCCACCTAAAGAATGACAGAGAGAGTATTCCTGACAAGGAGATAACGGCTCTTATCAACGATTACGTGCTCTAAAGAATAAATATCGTACATTATCCCTGCGTCTACATCCGAGCAGTCCGACGTGTCGGGTTGCTCGCCAAATACAACAATCACATATAGGTGCGGGCTTGCTACCTGTGTTGTGGAGAATAGGTGAGACACCGTAATCTGGCACCGTTCTGGTGCGGCACTTTCGTATAAAAATCCCGGTATTATATACGACATCCCCCCTGTATCTTTAATGAGATACTAAACAGGGGGAAGTTCAGGTAGCGGCACGAGAGAAACCGGATCGTCCGAAACGCAAACGTGAGCGCCCTCGCAACGGCAAGGACAGGAATCGGCCGAAATCAATCGCGGCAGAAGCGTCAACAGGGTGACAAGAATGTTGATTTACGGTCGCTGTTGTGGGATACTGCGAATAAGAAACAGCACATCCGAAAAATCACGCTTCTCAACTAAACAAAATAGAATGGATCCCCGCTTTCCTGGTGCACCACTATGGTACCCGGTAGTCTGGGGGTCAACCATTCAGCGAGCCACTCCATGCCCGGCTCTTCACTCAGTGCATGTCCAATCACAATCAAGCCCACCTGCCTCTCACCCTGCCAGTTCGCATCACGAACGTACTCGGTTGTTTCCCACTCTCGAACTTCACCTACAACGAGAACATCGACTTCAGATAGCATCTCAATTTGACGCTGCCCGCCTACCGCCCCAACTAATAGACCTACCCGGCTACACGGCATGTCCGCACTTCCCATAACACGGACCCGCTTCGCTCCAAAACGATCTTTCATGAACCGGGAAAGTTCTCCAAGCGGTACAGAGGGAATCTGGCATATCTGGGGTTGATCCGGTTGCGCGTATGCTTCCCAACCAAGACGCTTGAGAACCCCCGTCGCTATGCCATCAGGCCTGTGAGCATGCCAGTAGTCATGAAAACGCCACACCACAATTCCGTTGTCTTCCAGCGTCTTGCGCTTCTTCTGGTAGACAGGGTTATTTTCCAGCCATGAGGTTTCATCCAAATGGTTGTAATAGGTAGGCTCGTGCGTGATGATGAGGTTCACACCATGACGTGCAGCATAATCAATGGTTCGTTGCGTAGCCAAAAAGGTTGTAAGCACAGCTCGCACCGGCTGCGTTACATCCCCCGATTTAACGGTGTCAACCGTTGGTTCCCACGGAGCACCGGGGATTTCCTCTGTGATCAGGTTGATGACATCCTGAATTGTTAGAGCTTTATTATGCAAGCCTGCCAAAAGGATACCTCCCCCGGACTGAGCAAGGAACTCTCTTCTTGTAACCATGAATTGTTCTGCCTATGATGCTGTAAAGATAGCAACGCCGCCTGCGGCAATGCGTTGATTATCTTATACTTTGCTACTCAACCAAGCACCCTTTTACGATGCTACGTGCAATTATGCTCACACTCCTTACGTTCGGACTCACGACCACCAGCTTTGGCCAGAACTGGAAGTTACTTGTTAACGGGGACGACCTTTCCGAATGGGAGCGACTGGGAGGAGAAGCAACCTACACAGCCTCTAACGGCGAGGTGATCGGCACTACAGTTGCAAATACCCCAAACACGTTTTTGGCTACACAACGGTCCTACGGCGATTTTGCTCTCAACGTCGAAGTATGGGTTGATCCCGCAATCAACTCCGGCATTCAGATTCGAAGTGAATCCAAGCCGGATTACTTGAATGGCAGAGTGCATGGATATCAGATTGAGATTGACCCCAGTCCTCGAGCCTGGAGTGGAGGAGTATACGACGAGGCCCGCCGAGGCTGGTTATATCCTATGTCAGCGAATGAAGATTGTCGCGTGGCCTTTAATCCTGACGGCTGGAATCATTACTACGTGGAAGCAATCGGACCATCAATCCGCACATGGATTAACGATATACCCTGTGCTGCACTTTACGATGACATGACTTCCTCAGGCTTCATTGCACTCCAGGTGCATAGTGTACCCGGAGAGGATTTGGCTAACCGCAATGTCCGCTGGCGTAACCTCCGGATTCTAGAAGAAAATGTAACACCGCGTACGTGGACTAATAATTACGTCGTAAATCTTGTTCCGAACTCACTCAGTCAGCAGGAAATCGCTCAGGGATTCTCCCTGCTCTTTGATGGAGAAACTACCCAAGGCTGGCGCGGAGCGGGTAAGGAATCTTTCCCTGAAAAAGGTTGGCGGGTCGAAGACGGAATACTTATCGTTGAATCCTCGGGAGGAGCCGAGGCGGCTTACGGGGGTGACATCGTTACCGTAGATGAATATTCAACTTTCGAATTCAGCCTGGATTTCAAACTCACCGAAGGAGCGAATAGTGGTATTAAATACTTCATAACGGAATCCTATGGCAGCGATGCATCAGCCATCGGGCTGGAATACCAATTATTAGATGATGAACGTCACCCCGATGCAACTCAAGGCGCAGCCGGCAACCGAACGTTGGCATCACTCTACGACTTAATCCCGGCAGACGAAGGAAAAACCTTTCGTAAACCAGGTCAATGGAATCGTGCCCGTATCGTTGTAACCGGCAGACGATTGGACGAGCGCGTCCTAGGCAGCCGCATGGAACAATCCGAGTTTTTGGGGGCGCATGTTGAGCATTGGCTCAATGATCGCAAGGTTCTGGAATATGAGCGGGGCACACCGGTCTTTGATGCACTGGTAGCCCGTAGCAAGTACGTCGTGTGGGAAGGATTTGGGCATTGGCCTCAAGGCCATATTCTGCTGCAGGATCATGGCGACGAAGTCCATTTTCGCAGTGTCAAGGTCCGCCGGATTGATTAGGCTGGAAAGTTTCGGTCTGCACACTGGCCGCGGACACCTCACGAACTGAACTATCCGCAGGCAAACGATTCATTGCTCCGGCCTGGATGAGCAGGTTCCCGAGTGCAGTCGCTTCGGAAGGACCCGCAATGACTGGTACGCCGCAGCGATCTGCCGTCCACTGATTGAGTAATCTGTTGCGGCTCCCTCCACCGACAACATGCAGACATTCGAAACGTCTCCCCAGTAAGGTCGAGAGTGACTCGAGCGTGGTACGATATACTTCGGCCAGGCTTTCCAATATGAGCCGCACGATGTCTCCACGTTCACTTGGTACGGACATACTACGCTCTCTGCACCAATCTGCAATGCGCTTGGGCATATTTCCGGGAGTGGAGAATTGTGGGTCGTTGAAGTCAATGGTGTACACAGGAGGCGCTGCCCGGCTTGCCTCATCAAGCAGTTCAGTATAGTCAAAGTTCATTCCCGCCTCCCGCCAGACACGCTCACATTCCTGCAGCACCCAAAGCCCGGTTAAGTTTTTCAGGAGTCGAATAGTCCCCCCATACCCTACCTCGTTCGTAAACCCAGCCTCCATCGCAGCGGGTGTACAGATTGGCGTGGGGATTTCCACACCAAGAAGCGACCAGGTACCACTGCTGAGGAAGGCCCAGGATGATCGTTCATCCGCAGGAATCGCCGCAACTGCACAAGCCGTATCGTGCGAACAGCCCGCAATAACAGCTACGTTAGGGATATCTCGCACGGGACCAAGTACGGTGCCTGATGGCACGACCCGTGGCCATGTAACCGGATCAATCTGTAAAGCCTTCATCGCCTCAACAGACCATGAACGCGAGTTCGCACTCAGCAGCTGCGTCGTGCTTGCCAATGACATCTCTGCTACGAAGCGATCACAAAAACGCCAGTGCATGTAATCGGCAATGAGTAGTCTACAACACGTAGCGGCATAAACCTCGGGGGTCATCTGCTCATCCGCCAGAACCTGAAACAACGTGTTGATTGGATGTGACGCCACTCCTGTCATACTGTACAGTTCCTCCCGTGCAACACGTTGCCAGGCAAGCACTTCTCCCGAAGCTGATCTGGGATCCCTGTAGACATGCGCACGCCGCAGGGTTTGCATTGTACTGCCCAGAGGCACATAATCAACCCCCCATGAGTCAACACTCAGACTGCACAGATCGGGAGCTTCCTTAAGAGCAATCGCCAACCCTTCTTGCATGGAACCCCACACCGCATCCAGATCCCAATAGAGCCGCTCTCCTTCAACTTCATTTGGTGTGGCCCAACGATGCACTTCCTGCATCTCCATGCGGCTCCCGTCGAACCTACCCAGAACTGCTCGACCGCTGGACGCCCCCAAGTCGAATGCAAGATGTTCGGATGCCTGCATATGTATATGGCCTTTAGTCAGTTGCCAGCACTCATCAACCGCAAATCCAACCATCCACGCTTACATCCAGTCTTTCCTCGAATGCACAGTGATGGCGCGACACACCGTTAGGATAGGCTTTACGCAATTCTGTACAGTTTGCAAAGGGTCCACACCCAGCCGTGCTATCCGTCAGAAAGTCAGGATAGGGCGTAGATGTAATCTCCATCTCAAACGAATTACACTCATTGATTTTATCTGCGAGGGAACCTAGTTCTTCAGGATCAATCGAGAGGCTGTAGGCATTACGTACAGCAATCACCTGCCGAGCAAACCAGCACTGATTATGGGATGGCCACCACTCTGCAGCATCCTGGGCTCCCTTGCCGCGGTTAATTACACTGTTCACCAGAACCAGATTGAGTGTGTCATTGGCGAATTGCTCACGGATATCTCCGTCCAATCTATCACTGCATAACCCACTGTCATGAGCTTCTCGCGCTGCCACGATGTGTTCAATATCTACAGAATCTCTCGAGTCGTACCAGCGCAGCTCATAAGGATCGTATATGCCGCCATATCTCAGGATCAATCTGTTTTCATGAGATTGAGAATGCCTGTAATCGCTGCGATTATAAGCACAGGATTGTAGCTCCGGGGCAACCCTAAGACTTTCCAATGCCCTTAGAACTTGATCGCGGACAGATTCTGTAATCGACTCTTTTTCGTAATCGGCCATCATAGTCGATGCACACCCTTGCAATAACAAGACAACAAGGATGCCACAAAGAAGAAGTGCTCTTACGTGGCACTGCTTACCCATACCTCAATGTCGCCTGTGAAGAAAGAATTTTGCTCTAAACTACGGTCGATTCGCTTAACTGCCATGCTTTTCAGGTACCACCACTCAATTACTGCGAATCTACCATCACGATTTGCACCCAACCTCTCTCGTACGCACAATGCTGACGCAATACACCGTCGCGGTAGGCTTTACGCAGTTTTGCACAGTTTGCAAGGGAACTGCACACAGCCGTGCCATCCGTTAGGAAATTGGGATACCGTGTGTCTGGAACCACTACCATTTCGAATTGAGCTGCATTCCCTGCGTATTTCTCAGATGATTTCAAACACAACGATGCACTCTGACAATCATAGCCACGAATCATTTAGGATAGCCCCTGCAATCTGTCAAGTTGAGACTGAGCGCTTTCATCCGCCAGAAAATCTGGGCTGTAAACTCTGCCACCTCCCGTTCTCCGAACCGAGGGGGAGATTATGAGCCACAATGCACTCAATCACACCTGATGCATATACACGGGAGTTATGTACATCTTGCCGGACCAATGCTTGGATACAGCAGGGAGCCCTCAGTGCAAACACTGGGGCTCAGGCACCTGTTTTAGTCAGTTGGCAACCACCCCGTATTCATTCATTTCTCTGGCGCAAATTCTTCATATCAAGGTAAGGTTCACGCTAAATACATTGCAGAAATGAGTAGCGGAAAATTTCGCTGGGGAATACTGTCGAGCGCCCGCATCGCCCGACAAAAGGTCATACCTGCCATTCAAAAAAGTCAATGTGGTGTTGTGACAGCCATTGCCTCCAGAGATGTTGACGTGGCACGTCAGGTAGCTCAAATACATCAGATTCCTGTAGTCTGCCCTTCGTACGAGGATCTGATTAATCTGCCAGAGATCGATGCCGTCTATATCCCGCTACCCAACCATCTGCATGTCGAGTGGGCCTCCCTGGCCATAAAAGCAGGAAAACATGTGCTCTGTGAAAAACCCCTGGGGATGAATAAGGTAGATGTAAGACAACTCCAGAGTATTTCCAGACTGTACCCAGAGCAACTGATCTCGGAGGCCTTCATGTATCGATACCATCCTCAGTGGAGACATACACGTCAACTCATTCGCTCCAAAAGTATCGGTGAGCTTCAAAGTATCCATGTGCATTTTTCCTATGACAACAAAGATCCAGACAATATTCGGAATAAATTAGAGTTTGGGGGAGGCGCCTTAATGGATATTGGTTGTTACGGGATTTCTGTTGCACGCTGGTTGTTTGAATGTGAACCACGGCGGGTTTGTGCACGCATGGTACGGCATCCCGAATTCGGAACAGACGCCTTTACTACAATCCTTTTGGATTTCCCACAAGGAAGTGCTACCGTCGTGTGTGCTACACAAATGCAGCGCTACCAGCGTGTTATTCTGGTGGGTAGCCATGGTCAAATAACCTTACACACACCGTTCAACGCACCACCGGACCAAACCGTACGTGTAGAGTACCAGGATAGTAACGAATACAGTGTCCGTGAGATGGGACCAACGGATCAGTTTGCAGAGCAATGTGATCACTTCGCTGCAGCTGCGATTGATGGTGAGCCCCTGCTTACATCCATTTCTGACTCTGTGTGTAACATGCATGTGATAGATGCATGTTTCCAGAGCGCTCAAACAGATGTCTGGGTGGACTGCTGAAGACGGTAGCTGGCAGGGGCTGTTCTCCTGTATGTCCTCTGTTCTTGGCTACTTGGCACAAGCACGGTTCCTTGCATATGGCTGTTTGTACATTGTAGGATGTCTGTTTGTACATTATAAACAATCACTATCCCACGTCTAAGATGTCAATGAACCGCCGTGACTGGCTCCGCCTCAGTGCTGCTGGTGCAGCACTGCCATTCATACCTAGTTTTGCAACGCGGAGGAGCAATAACCCGATTCGCCTTCACAGTAACGAGAACCCGTATGCACCGGCACAGTCCGCACGCACAGCAATGCGTGAGGCCTTCAGCGAAACCAATCTGTACGCGGAACCGGCTACCTATCGCAGCCTGGAATCCATGATTGCGGCTCGAGAGGGGCTGAGACCTGAGCACGTAGTCCTTGGAGCCGGATCTACCGAAGTACTCCGCATGGCGGCTATGGCTTATGGACTTAGTGGAGGTGAGGTCGTTACGGGTTATCCGACCTATGAGGGTATGGAGGAATCTGCGAAGTCTATTGAAGCACGGGTGCATCGTGTGCCTCTTAAGACCGACAAGAGCCTTGACCTGTCCGCCATGGACATGCGAACAACAAAGGATGTAAAGCTGGTCTTTATATGCAACCCCAATAACCCAACGGGTAGTATTTGCGACAAAGAGGAGCTTAATGATTTTTGTATGGAAATCTCCAAACGATGCGCAATTCTGGTTGATGAGGCCTATTACGAACTGGTCGACCACCCCAGATACAGCAGTGCAGTGCCTCTCGTAAAGGCGGGAGCCAATATCATTGTCTCGAGAACATTTTCGAAAGTGTATGGCTTGGCCGGATTGCGTGTAGGTTACGCGCTTGCACGCCCTGACATTGCAGAACGCCTTCGTACATATCGTACTCCCATGGCCGTTAATATCATGGGACTGCGGGCAGCGATTGCATCTCTTAATGACGAACGCTTTTTACATTACAGTAAGACACAACTTGAGACCGGCCGCAATCAAATCACAGCTGCACTTCGCGACTGGGGACATGAAGTCGTTGAGTCACACACAAACTTCGTATTCTTCCACCTTGGCCGAGGAATTGAGGGTTTTCAAAGATCAATGGCCTCCCACGGCATCCTGGTTGGACGTCCATTTCCTCCATATCTGGACTGGTGTCGTCTTAGTATCGGAAATGAGGAGGAGATGACACAATTTTCGGATGCCTTCCCGAAAGTTATGAGTACATCAACACGTTAGCAGCGATCACCCGGGGAATATGTTCAGCCGAACCCTGTTTGTATCATTAACCCTGCTGTTGCTGAGCACTACCTGGCTGACACAAGCAAGTGGACAGGACTCGGGCTTTCAATTTGCAAGAGTCTGGTACGAAAGCCATCCGGGGCTGAGAAACAACGCTTGGGCCACAGACTATCCGACTGCAGAATACAACCTGCACGAAGCAATCAGCCGTACAACCGGACTTCAACTGGAGGGCCCGCCAATAGTGGTCTCACTAACCGACGACCGAATTTTTGAGTATGCTGTACTGTACTTGACCGAACCTGGGTATTGGCGCACCAACGAAGAAGAGGTAGCTAACCTGCGCCGTTACCTTGACCGAGGTGGATTTCTCATTATTGACGATTTCCATGACTATGGCCGTGGACATGTCGGGCCACAGTGGAATAACATGTACGACAACATTAAGCGGGTTTATCCTGATCGTGAACCGGTGGAATTAACTGCCGATCATCCAATCTGGCAGATCTACTATGATGTCGACCCAGACGCCGCAATCTCAACGAAGAATGGTGGTCCTCGACGATGGGGCGGTATGCGCTTCTCCCCGGAAGATGACATATACTATGCCATATTTGATGATGCGGGTCGGCCGACGATCGTTATCTGCTACAACCAGGACATTGGCGACGGATGGGAGTGGCCCGGCGGCCGTAACCTGGGATCGGCCTCGACCGTGAGTTTCCAGATGGCTATCAATTTCATCTTCTATACACTCACGCATTAGAACCTGCTCCCCATCAGATTCACAGCTCAGAGCAACCCTACTCAGTAAGGCATATGGCGTCAGGGATGAACCCCGCTGTGTTACGCTTTTTTTTCGACCATTTTGATTCTTGTGATGGATGCTGACGGGAACCTTCCCAAATAAAACATATTCTAACTGTATCCCGACTGTGGCACAACCGGAAAAATAAATGCAGATTGCACTACTGATCTTGGTTTTTATTATCCTGCTGGGCGCACTCGCTTGGCACGGTGGACGTGATCTGTGGACGCAGAGGAGTTCCCCAAAGTCCAAGCTTTATTACGGCATGGCAGCTGCTTTGGGTTTGGTTGTGCTTTGCTCCACAGATATGACCACATCTTCCGAAATATCAACGGGGCCCTTCCTCGTGATAGCAGTAGTTATCGCGGGCAGTATATCCCGCCGCTACCGGATATACCGACAACAACATTCAATCTGAGTCTGCTGTATCTGGTTACCCTGCCATACCAGTAGGGGCTATCATTCGTTCCTATACTCCGAGCCTCTTTTTTATGACAGGATCGAGTGACCGGTGAATATATCCGTACTGTATGAGTGGATATTATGGATTCTGAACGCACAATATCTACTCAATCGTGGTTTTGTGTTTCTAAAGAGCCGCTCCATAATCTGCTTCTGGTGTTCGTTCAATCGGTCCGAGCATCGGTAGAGCGTACTCAGGCTTGGCGGATTCAGGTTCAGGAGTTCCTGAATTCGACTCATTCCACCGCGCTCGTTCCACATCTGATTATCAGGGATGGCTTTCAGGGACCGATCTAATCAGATAGGCCAGTAAAAGGGCTCTCGGATGGATACTTTGGTGCCTCATGTTTATTTTCGACTGAATGTAATTTACAGACCTGCTACGGGGGAGGGATTCTCATGCTGCGTATTATTACCATTATCGTGTTGTGGGTGTTGATACTGGCCGGTATTGCGATACTGGGTTTCTATGCCTACTATGGCATAGCGGCCAATAGGGCCAAGGCAAGCCTCGGGGCGGAAGCTCCCATTTTAGAGGCCAACGGTATTCAATACCGAGATTTGAACAAGAATGGTGTGATGGACCAATACGAAAATCCTGATGCGCCTGTGATGGAGCGGGTTCGGGATGTATTATCGCAAATGAGTCTGGAGGAGAAAGCGGGGATGATGTTTATCAATATGATTGGCATGTTACCTGATGGCTCCCCGCAGGAGCGACCAATGCCGAGCAATCCTCTCACGTTCATGATTCCCACCAATTCCGAGATGATTGTGCGCCGCCACATGAATCACTTCAATATTATGCAGAGTCATGATCCAGCTGCCATGGCAATCTGGTACAATAGCGTGCAAAATCTTGCGGAACGTACGCGGTTGGGTATTCCGATCACTATTGCCTCAGATCCGAGACATAGCTTTCCGAGCAGCCAGGCTGCAGCGATGTTTGCCGGGGATTTTTCCGTTTGGCCAGAACCCCTTGGCCTGGCCGCAACGCGCGATACGCTTCTCGTCGAGGAGTTTGGCAATATTGCACGACAAGAATATCTGGCAGTGGGTATCAGGCTTGCACTTCATCCCATGCTTGATTTGGCGACTGAACCACGCTGGTCGCGTATTTATGGCACTTTTGGTGAAGATGCGGATCTATCGGCCAGTATGGGGCGTGCATACATTCATGGGTTACAGGGTGATTCAATCGGCACTGAGAGTGTCGCAACGATGTCCAAGCATTTTCCCGGTGGCGGGCCGCAGGATGACGGATGGGAGGCACATTTCTCTTATGGTAAGGATCAGGTCTATCCAGGCAACAAGTTTGACTTGCATGTGTCGCCGTTTGTGGAGGGTGCCATGGCGGCTAACACTGCGCAAATCATGGTGAGTTATGCTGTAGGTGTGGGCATCACTGAAGATGGTGTCGGCTTTGCCTTTAGCCCTTCCATTGTCACTGATTTGCTGCGCACGGAACTTGGATTTAAAGGCGTTATCAGTACGGATTGGGCTGTTCTGAGCAGTAAGCGTTTGCTGGGCTTCACCATTCTAGAGTCTCCGGGATGGGGTGTTGAAGATTTGGCACCCATTGATCGGGCAGAAAAAGCGCTGGCGGCTGGAGTTGATTTATTTGGAGGAGAATCCAATCCAGAGTGGATTGTTGAGTTGGTAAACTCAGGTAGGGTTCAGGAAGCGCGCATAGACAGTTCCGTGGGTCGGTTGCTCAGGGATAAGTTCTTGCTTGGACTGTTTGATGACCCATACGTAGACGAAAACGCGGCTGATAAAATAGTGGGATCTGCTCCCTTTGTGGAGGCGGGCCGCATTGCCCAACAGAAGTCTATTGTGCTTTTGAAGAATATGGAAAAAGACGGTAGTTCCGTATTGCCTCTCGGGCCTGATGAGCGAATATTTGTGCAAAATGTGGACAGCAGTGTGGCATCTCGCTATGCTACGGTCGTCAGTAATCCCGCCGAGGCCACTGTGGCCCTGCTCAGAGTTTATGCGCCTTACGAACCTCCGCGTGGTAGAGGCATGCTGGAGGGGTTGTTTCACCAGGGGGATCTGGATTTTAAGGGGGAAGAGCTGGACGAGATACTGTCGATCACCCGATCGCTTCCGACGATCGTTGACATTTATCTTGACCGTCCTGCTGTTATTCCGGAGATAGCGGAAAGTGCTGCGGCAGTCTTGGGCAATTTCGGAGCATCGGATGAAGTGATTCTAGATGCGGTTTTCGGGCGGTTTGATCCTTCGGGGCGTTTACCGTTTGAATTGCCATCGTCGATGGACGCTGTTCGTGCGCAGTTAGAGGATGTGCCCCATGACAGCAAAGATCCCATCTTTCCGTATGGATTCGGTCTGAGCTACTCCCGAACGGATACAGTTGGCTCAATACAAATCACGCAACTACCGGATTCAGTTCAATTTTAGGAATGCATAACCGATGGAAGTCGTCGCTAAAACCAGTTTTTCATAAAATTGGGCAAAGAGCTACTAAATTCACGGTCTGCGTCATAGTATGGTAACAGTGAGGGGTGTCCCTCCTGTTAAATAGTGGTTGACCGTGGGTTAAGTCCGAAGTTCCACGAGGGGAACACGGGTGTATGAGGCGGAGCAGCGAGCGAACTCAGGGGGTGTCAGTCATAGCCCTCGATATCCAAAGGTAGACGGGCTATGGGAACTCCCTGTAGCTGCACTGCCTTCTCAATTAAACGGGCTTCAGCGCGAAGCTGCGCCTCAATTGGTGATTCCATAAAGGATCGGATCCGTGCCAGAAAGAGCTCCAGGTATTGATCCATCAAGGTCTCTGGAACGGGTAATTGTTTGATTCGATATGTACCTTCCTCCAGATTCGCCATCTCGGCGGCGAGTGTGATCGCATCATCTTCGACCATCTTGATTCTTGTGATAGATGCTGACAGGAACATTCCTAAATAAAACATATTCCAACCGTGGCACAGCCGGAAAATAAATGCAGCTTGCAATACTGATCTTGGTTTTTGTTATCCTACTGGGCGCACTCGCTTGGCATGGTGGGCGTGAACTGTGGACGCAAAGGGATTCCCCAAGGTCCAAGCTTTATTACGGCATGGCAGGTACTTTGGGTATGGTTATGCTTGCCACCATAAAAATGACCACATCTTCCGAAATACCAACGGGGCTTTGGTTTATGGTCGTAGTATTTATCACGATTGCTATATCCCGCCACTACCAGATAGACCGATAACAATATTCAGTCTGAGTCTGCTGTACCTAGTTACCCTGCCATGCCAGTAGGGCCTGATATCATCGGTTCCTGTACTCCCTATAAGCTTCCTGTGCCCGCTGCCTCCCAGTGCTCAGGTCAATGATCGGGTGAGGATACTCTTGATCCGGGGTCAGGACCCACGACTTGGGTACAGCTTCAAAATAATTCAATGCATTCGGATGAGGCGGCCTGCGGCCCTCGGCAAGAAAACTATCCCTGTACCGTCCATCAGGATCAAACTTCTTGGCCTGGAGCTCAGGATTGAAGATCCTGAAGTAAGGAGCAGCATCAGGGCCCGACCCGGCAACCCACTGCCATCCCATAGCATTGGACGCGATATCCCAGTCAATCAAACACTCACGGAACCACGCCTCCCCAACCCACCACCCGGTCATCAAATGTTTGGTTAAAAAGCTGGCCACTAACATACGGGCTCGATTATGCATGGTGCCTGTCGTATACATTTCACGCATAGCAGCATCCACGACCTCAATGCCTGTCATTCCACGCCGCCAGGCTTCTGCATCCTTGTTATCATTCCGCCACGGGAAATTATCCCACTCGGAACGCCAGTTCTCTTTGATTATGTGCGGGGTATGATAGAGAAGGTGATATGCGAATTCTCTCCATGCTATTTCTCGCAGAAAATGCTCAACCTCTACAGTATTCCTCTTGCCCTCTACAGCATTTGTCGCCGCGTACCAGAGTCTGCGTGGTGATATTTCTCCATAGGTCAGATTTTCTGACAGCTTTGATGTCGAATCCAGACACAGATAATCCCTCTCGGATTTGTAGCGCCCTATCGAGTGTGCTATAAACCGGTCAAGTCGCTCGCAGGCAGCATCCTCTCCCACCTTTGCATAACGGGAAACAATGGCCGCTCCCCGATCCATTTCAGCATCAAGGTGCCAATCGGAAAGCTTATCGCTCGCGGGCCAATTCTCAGGCGGAGAAAGATCACCCGGAGCACCTAATGGCTGCCCGACATCCCTATGCTGCACCGCTTTCCAAAAAGGTGTATAAACCCTATAGAACTGTCCCTGCTGCGTCTCGACCGTCCATGGCTCAAATAACAGACTTGAGTTGACCTCCAGAACCGTCACGCCCTGTGCGTTCAATCCCGCTCTTACTTTCTCGTCCCTGTCGACTGACACAGAATCGTAGAGCCTTGACCATACAACACGTCGCGCTCCGGTTTCCGTAGTTAAAGACTGTAAGACCTTCAACGGATCTCCGCGCCGAAAAAGCAACCGGCTCTTACGCCTTTTGAGACTGGTCGCCAGTGACCGCAAGCTTTCTCCCAGCCTCCATTTAGGTGCCGCACCGTATGTCTCTTCAATGAGTGAATCAAGAATAAAGATCGGCCAGACAGGACCACCTTCTTCGAGTGCTGCCGCCCATGCAGGCTGATCCCTCAGACGGAGATCCCGACGCAACCATAAAATGGTGCCTCCTCGAGAATATGCTGCACACTCCATGCCATGCATTTTCAGGCGTCTCAATCCTCAGGCTCATCAAATAATACCTACCTCCACGGTCCACAACCAGAAAGTCAAGCCCAAAACATTAAACAGCTGCCAAACGAAAATATGGAGATTAAATGTGTAACCCAAAAAATATCACACTCAATCTGACAGAGAACACCGATATGATGCTACTCAACCGTTATGGTAACAGGCTCTGACACCACAGGAGGATCGTGTGGTATGTGAGCAAAATCCCCCAAAACCAACTGAAGTGTGTACGTACCCGAGCTCAGATCCAATGTGGTTTCTGTCTGACCAAGACCAAAGTGAATGTGTGCAGAGTCCGCGGGGACAGGCATATCCATAGGTGGCAGTTCTTCGACATTAATCAGAAGGTGATGATGCCCCGAATTGTCAAAATTCACACCTGCCGGCGCAACCCCCATCCCAGATAGTCCAAACCTGACGGTAACGGCTCCACTCTGTACAATAGATCCGTCCTCTGGTGTGATGATGTACGCAGCCGCACCCTCCGCAGATGTAGACGGCATGTACTCCTCCGCCTGCGTAGATTCCACCGGAGGTTCAACCTCTGCCTGACAGGCGGCAAATATCAGTAACGCTATAATCCAATTCCACTTCATTGAGACACGTATTTGTAATGGTTACTCATTAAGATACGCTAGTAAACTCAACCTCATTAACTGAACTGGCAACCGCGCATAAATATCAGCGTTGCACAGCTGCTTAGAATTCTGTACGACTGGTTACTCTTCTAACTTTCTGCCCCGAAGAAACCCGATCCTTGGGGCACTGGATTGGCACGCAGCTGCCTGACGATGCCGCTGTTGGCTTGGATGGCCCCGTGGGGTCAGGCAAGACCTGTTTCGTGCAGGGCCTTGCACGTGGACTTGGTGTCCCTGTGAACACCCACGTAACCAGTCCCGCCTATAATTTGATTAGAGAGTACACGATCGGCCAGCAAAGACTCACACATATTGATTTTTACAGACTTGTAAGCCTTACAAGAGATGATTTTATGCTGTTTGAAGAGGCGTTCTCGGGACCGCGAAACGTCGTGGTTGTCGAATGGGCGTCAGGGTTTATAGAGAACTTTGCACCGGAGTTCCTGAACGTTTTGATCTCAAAGGAGACTGGGGACAATGTGCGACGTATTGAGGTGTCCTCGTCATCTCCCACCTACGCACAGCTGCTCAATAAACTGTCTGATTATGCGAACGCTGATACTTGATACATCAGGCCCGTTCACGACGGTTCTGGTTGCCACGGAAGCCAGCTTAAGCGCCGCCTCCATTCTCCAAGGACGCCCCGCTGAACATTTGCATGAGCAAATACAGACCTCACTTTCCTGCCTGCATATTGAACCCCCAGACCTGGATCACATAGCAGTCGTAGTAGGACCGGGTTCGTGGACTGGTCTCAACATTGGGGTGACTGCCGCTAAAACACTGGCTCAGGTATTGGAAATACCCCTCTCACCGATACGTACACTTGATGCATTGGTGACCGGGCACGTAAAGCCTGCCTGGGCACTCATGAACGCGGGGCGGGGTCGATGCTATTATGTACGCTACCCACGTTTGACGCATGACGAACGACAGACAATGGCAGTAGCTCCACTGGATACAGTTTCCAACCAAATTCAGACAGACTCCAACTCGGTCACCATCCTTGAGTATGGCAATACCTTCGAGAACCAGTTGTGTGGTGATAGCAGGTATCAGTCCGTACCACGCCTACTGCCTGAATCATTGATCGCCACCATGAAGAAATCCCGCCTGATGGAGGGAGACGCCATCAAGGCACTTAAACCGGCATACCTCCAGCCCACCCTGGCAGAGCGTGATGCGACCAGTTAATGTTCTTCAATGCTGATCCTTGGTATAGATACTTCCTGTGATGATACTGGCGCGGCTGTGGTACGCAATGGAGACGAGGTGTTGTCAAACGTTATTGCTTCACAGTACAAAGCCCATGACCGGTTTGGAGGCATTGTACCTGTTATTGCAGCCCGAGAACACACTGCTAAGATCAATTTTATCCTTGAGTCCGCATTGGAAGAGGCTGGAGTATCATTTGCGGACCTTGATGCGGTGGCTGTTTCACACCATCAGGGCCTTCTCCTTGCACTTGTCGTTGGTGTTTCAGCTGCAAAATCGATTGCACTGGCCTGCAATATTCCGTTGATAGGCATCCATCACTTGGAGGGACATATCTATTCCAACCTGATGGGACGCTCCGAAACGCTTCAGTTTCCGTTTCTCTGTCTCACAGTCGCTGGAGGTCACACACTCCTACTGAAGGTAGTATCTCACGGCACTTATGAACTACTCGGCCATACGCGTGATGATGCTGCCGGTGAGGTATTCGACAAGGTAGCAAGACATCTCGGATTAGGATATCCGGGTGGCGCGGCCATTGAAAAACTGGCCGAGAACGGCAACCCCGAAGCTTACGACTTCCCCCGCCCCCTGATCAACAGGCCCGATGGTGAATTCAGCTTTAGTGGACTCAAAACAGCAGTAATTGCAGCGATTGACAGAGACCCCAACCTGAACAAGGCCGACCTTTGCGCCAGCTTCCAACAGGCAGTCGTGGACCTACTCATCTCCAAAACCATACGCATGGCCGGCGAACATCAGTTGACACAGATTACGTTGGCGGGAGGAGTAGCGCTTAATTTACCACTGCGAACGGCGCTCAAACACGCTGCAGATGATTACGGGTATCAAATTTTTACGCCGCGAAGTGATCTGTGTATGGATAATGGGGCCATGGTAGCTGGCGCAGCCTATTTTCTTTTTCAGGAGCGCGGTCCCGATCCAATCGGTATTGATACACGCGCCAACGCTCCGCTTGGATCAATGGGAGTTCGCTATCGCCACGATAGTAAGTACAAGTAAGAAGCTACTCGCGGTAAAAGTCCTTCAACCGTGGGTAGAGGCCCTTAAATCGCTCATGTAAAGCCGCATACCTTGATTCGAACTCTCCCGGTACGGACAGCTCACGCGTACTTACCGTTGCGTCGCATGCTTCCTGTACAGAAGACCAAATACCAATCCCGGTTCCTGCCAGTAGCGCAGCTCCCATCGCTGCCCCTTCCGTTACTTCAACCACGTTCAGGGGATGGCCCATTATATCTGCCAGTATCTGCCGCCATAGTGCGCTCTTTGCACCTCCACCGGAAATTCTGATCCGCTCTGGTGCAGGCAATCCGGAGGCACGGAGCAGAAGAAGATTGTCCCTCAAGCCGTAAGCAACGCCTTCCAGGACAGCTCGCGTAAGATGGCCTCGGCCATGACGGGAGGTAAGCCCGATAAAACTGCCCCGAACCAGCGGATCGGCATGCGGTGTACGCTCACCGCTGAGGTACGGTGAAAAGAATAACCCTTCGCTGCCAGGTTCTACATCAGCCGCCTCTGAGAGTAGTTCTTCGTAGGAGGTGCCGTCTGCAAACGCATCACGATACCACTGGAGGCTGCCTGCTGCACTTAGCATGACTCCCATCATGTGCCAAGTCTCCGGGAGTGCATGTGGAAATGCATGGGCTCGCCCAAGCGAGTCTGTGCGTGGATGATCGCATGGTGCGAACACAACGCCTGAGGTTCCCAGTGTAACCGCCCAGGTACTGGGATGTATGGCCCCTACCCCGACTGCCTGCGCTGCCTGATCTCCACCCCCTGCGTAAATAGGTACACCCTCCGGGAGTCCAGTTTCTGATGCACCGGTACGACTCACCGTACCAGTGATTATGGTGCCTTCATACGTAGGGGGAAGCCACGCTTCTGGAATATCCAATTCCTTGAGTAAGTCTGATGCCCAGGTACGTGATGCTAAATCCAGCATCAGCGTTCCACCTGCACCTGCTTTGTCAGCAGCATATTTACCGCTCAACTGCCAGCGAATGTAATCTTTTGGTAATAAAACCTGGGCAATCCTGTCGAAACATTCCGGCTCATGATCACAAACCCACAAGAGTTTGGGCGCTGTAAACCCGGTGAATGCGTCATTACCTGTGGTAGCAACCAGACGCTCAAGTCCCACACGCGCACGGATAGCTTCGCACTGGGCCTTGGCCCTTCCATCATTCCACAACATAGCCGGTCGCAGGACCTGCCCATCTGAATCCAGGATCACCAGGCCATGCATTTGTCCTGTTAACCCGATCGCCTGCACAGCTTGTGCATCCACCGATGGCAACCCCAAAACGCTTCGAATGCTGTTGCACATTGCACGCCACCAAGCCTCAGGATCCTGTTCTCTCCAAAGTGGATGAGGGCTTGACAGCGTATGAGCAGTTGCAAATTGTCCAAGTACTTTGCCTCTAGCATCTATACAAACGGCTTTAGACGCAGTCGTAGATACATCAAGTCCGAGAATGCAGGGGGCTGATGTCATATGCGTCTGAGTAACGTTAACTATTCGTAATGCGTTAAATTTGGGAATTACATATTGTACCAAATTCTAGCAATTTTGAAACTTATTGGTACAATTTAACAGGGTACAAAAAGCATTTAATTGTACCGATGAAAGACTGTCTTAGCGTTTCAGAGTTCTACAAGAAGTTTCCCGGTGAAAATACGTGCCGGAGCTATATTGCGCAACAGCGCTGGGGGAGTGAACCTGTTTGCCCTCGCTGTAGCGGTACTAAGGTTTGGCAAATCAACGGCTTTAGTACAATTAGGTATCTAATTCCCTACTATGTAATTCCCTATCATTTGATTCTCTATCCTTAGCTTGGCAGTGCCGCACATTCTGCCCAATCCGATGAAGAACCACGTAGTGAACACGCCCTCCGCCAATGCAAGGATTGTACTGTACGGAACCATGATCCGAGTGGCCATTTACGGGTTATTGATGCCCGCTGCCACGCTCGCTGCTCAGACGATAGTCGAGAGTGAAGATCCAGGTCGCCCCGACTTGATCCTGTCGGACGAGCCGTTGGTGCGTATCGGTGTCCTTGAAGGTCCGATGGAATACATGTTCGGGGAAGTAACCAGCGCGATTCGGCTCGAAGATGGGAGCGTGGTTGTGACGGACGAGCAGAGCTACGAAGTTCGGATGTTCGATGCCGGTGGTCGGCACGTGTGGACGAGCGGACGGCAAGGCGAGGGACCGGGAGAGTACGGGGGACTCCGGTTGCTGCGAGGCTGCCCGGGAGCCGCGGTCACGGTTTTCGACTGGCATCTGGACCGAATTACCGAACTCGACGCGGAGGGCAACGTGACCGACACACGGAGGCTCGGCGAGGTCGGAGTGAATCCGTATAGCGAGCCCATGTGCGCGCCCGATGCCAGCTTAATCTTCACGCCTTGGCCGGAAACGGACTACGCATCCTTGACGATGGGCGAGATCTACCGCTGGAGCATGTCGCTGAACCGATCGAGGGGTGACAGCGTGATGGTCCTGCGTTCCGGGATACCCGGTACAGAGCGTTTCTTTTATGGCGGGGGCACCGGGCCAAGGGAGTGGGGAAAGGCCATGGTCTTCGCGGCGACTGGCACCGGCGTGTGGTACGGATCGGGAGACGACTACGAACTCGAACATGTTGACTGGAGTGGTCGTGTCACGCGCATCGCGCGGTGGGCCGGGCCGGACCGGGAGGTGACAACCGAGCATCTCGACCGCTACCTGAGTGCCTACCTAGCTCGGTACGACACACCTGCGGAGCGCCAGCGCTTCGAGAGCGAGCGCTGGCGGGACATTCGGAATGACCTGCCGGAGCGGTTCCCCGCCTTTGAAGCGGACGGGCTCATAGCGCTGCCGGACGGCAGTCTGTGGGTCACCACCTTCGGCTGGCGGTCGCCGGACCAGGAACTCCATCTGCTGCACCCAAGCGGTAGTTGGGTGGCTCGCCTCGTTATCCCCGCGCGCTCGACGCTGCTGGACGCTGGGCCGGACTGGATGCTCCTACTGGAGCGCGGCGAATTCGGTGAGCACAGCGTGGCCGTGTACGAGTTGGTGGAGGCGGGCGATGCCGGTTAGCTCGGATGGTCGGATCGGGCCTGTCACCAATCGGAAAACCGAATGGGAGCTCTCTCCCCTCAATGACCGAGACATCGTACTCATCCGCGCTATGTTTGAGGGCATGGTGATCAAACGCCATATTCAGCCCGATATACGCTCTGTGTTCATCAGCATAAACGGATGAACATTCCTCTACGGTCTCCTCAATATTCGGGGCAACATAGCCTTACTCGTCTTGTCTACGTGCATTGTAACGACGGCCCCGCTATGCTCCCGCAACCCGATTACAGCTGCTTTGCCAACGGTGCCTACACCAGCGTTTTGACGCTTGGAAACGTGCTTATTCTTCCCCTTGCCACCGAAATAGGTTTCGTCTATTTCCGCCTCACTAGCCAGCATCTGTTTTCTGTATCGCAAGCCTTACGGATGCGATGCTCCGTGAACCACGCTGTTTTCTGGGTAATACCCACTTCCTTTGCAAACTGGATACTGGAGAGTCCTTTCCGCGCAGTAGTCATCAGATAGGTTGCAAATAGCCATTTCTGCAATGATACCCTGGAATTCTCCATGACCGTACCAGTCCGAACGCTGAACCTGCTTTTGCTGGCTGGACAATCCCCGCATTTGTACTGCATCCTGCCCTTGATTTGCCAAACCTTAGTACTCCCACAGCGAGGGCAAACAGGTTCACTCCCCCAGCGCTGTTGCGCAATATAGCTCCGGCATGTATTTTCACCGGGAAACTTCTTGTGGAACTCTGAAACGCTAAGATAGTCTTTCATCGGTACAATTAAATGCTTTTTGCACCCTGTTAAATTGTACCAAAAAGTTTCGAAATTGCAAGGATTTGGTACAGTTTAAGGATGTAATTCCCTTGATTTTGTTCAATCATGAAGATAGAGCCGCCATACGGATTACGACAACGCGTAGGCCTGTTCCTGGGTCCAATTTGGCTGTTGGCGGCGCTTGTGCTTCCTCCCCCGAGCGGACTGGTACTGGAAGCCTGGTACACAGCAGGCGCAACTCTATTGATGGCCACATGGTGGATCGCTGAATCTATCCCAATTCCCGCAACTTCCCTTCTCCTGTCTGTACCTGCAGTCCTGGAAGTCGGTTATACGTTTCATCTACCCGTTGCTACGCTCTCCCAATGCCACCGTTCATGGCAATGACGCGTCGTGGTCTTCGAAATGACACGTGCAGGCTTTGTGTCAATTTTACCATCCTTGCGCTGATAACTGTTTGTGCGTACCCTATTAAGTGCCTAGGGAATTAGAGTTGACGCAAAGTTATCCAGACTGAACGATGCGATATAATAGGATGTTGCATGGCCACGACTATGTCGAGGTTTTGAAACTAATCGGTCTGTATTTTACCATAAAAGTAACCCTGAAGATCGTCCATCCATAGATTGTTAATCGTACTCTTTCCAGCACCACCATCCGTCAACCTTATATAAAACCGACAGCTTCCACGAACATCTCCATTCCCTGCTCTGTATGCTTTGTCGCGAAGTATTTTCAGAGTATCCAGGTTGATCTCTTGCCCATGAAGCCCCCCGAGGTAATTGTGCAAGTCAAGCCATCTCTGTCGAACCTTTGGATTCTGTGCATATTCGATATTATACCTTGCTCGTGAACGCACATCAATCGTCATCAGTAATTGGGTGTTTTCGTTTTTATCCTTCATACAATGAGGAGCTCCCGGTCCAATGTCCTCCTCCAGTTCTTTGATTTTGTCATTGAGAGCAACTATACTGACATTGAGACTAGCTATACTGTCATTGAGGCTAGCTATACTGTCGAGAAGTACTTTACCACCATCTTTCGAAGTCTTGACATAGTAAATTCCACCCAGAAGAATGCCAGTCACTGTAATTGCAGTCATTAAATCTGCAATGGCAGGCCAGACTGTGATCTGCGTCCGGTATCTCCGCATTATTGTCGCTTCTTTTCAATTGTTTGGATAAGTTCCTTAATGAATTCAATCAGATTGTCCATAGTTATATCCATTCCTGCGTGTGTCTTCTGCATTGTTTTTAGCAACTTCTCCGTCTGACCAACAACGGGCATCAGCGCTTCATTCGTAGTGGATTGTAGTGTTTCATTAATACTGACTGTGACTTTCTTCAATTCTTCGGGGATTTCCGAAAGTGTATTTGCTGACTGCTGGAGATTTGTGCCGAACTGTTTCGCTGCAGCAGGCATTTGCTCAGTCGTCCCTTCCAGATACGAACCCATCCTCTTAAGAGGCACAACGATCTGTTCATCAACATCACGCCTCAAAGCCTCAAAGATATCCCCCACGATTGTACTACTCTGACTGACAAACCAATTCTTTAATTTTTCCTGATTCTCTGCTATCATCCCGGATAGTTCTGTCCTTTCCCTCCTCAGGTCATCTATTTCTTGCAGAAAAGCATCTCTTAAGGCCTGCACATGTCTCTCTGCCGCCCTTCCGAAGATATTGTCAAGACCCTCAAGCGAGTCTCGAATATTATTCGGCAACGGCTCCAACATTCCTTTAAGCTCGACGAGAAAGTCTTCGGTAATCCTCTGTAGATCGTCTTGGCCTTCTTTCATGGCTTTGACCAATTTTCCCTGTCTCTCGGAACGGTTTTTTATATCCGTAAGGAGTTCCTTGATTGCATTCACGAAACTGTCCTGACCATCCTCAATCCTATTCTCCCAAGCACTGCATGACCCATCTATAATTTCCTCTAGACGCTCCGGCAATGTACCCATTGGAGCGATCGTACTGGCCAAATGATCGGTTGCAGTTGTTATCCCTTCTGCTGCACTCGTCAAGTTCTTGATACCATCTGAAGTTTGCAGCTGCACGCGTTGCATCTCATCCTGACTATCCAAAACTTTTTGGGCAAAGGACTGCATAACTTCGACAAAAATAGTTAGACCGCCCAGATCCCCGTTTCCCATTAGAGAAGGGATTTTGAATGTGCTTTCTTTCTCTATTATGGCTTCAGCCTTCTCAGCCACCTTATCTTGCGTGGCGGGCAAAATCCGCAGTACAATTAAGAGATGACACCCAAGCCCCACCAAACTTGAAAACAAGGCAAAAATGATACCCCAGACTATACTCGATTCCATGGAATCTGGCATGGAATCGGCATCTAGGCTTAGAAACGGCATGAATCCAATGATTCCAATAACAAACAAAAGCATTGTTCCACCAATGCCAATAACCAAAGCGGCATTGGAAAACCTTCTGATGCCATCTAGATAAGATTCCCCCAATCGATCAAACTGATCGATTGTTAGGTCCTTGCGTACGCCAATTTCCTCCAGCAGGTCGTCCGAAGCTTGCTTGGCTCTCCGGAAATTATTCCATTGGAGAAATATCAACACAACGAGTGCAGGGATCTCTACTACGATGACTGTCCCCATTTCTATCGCCCTCCGCAATCCAGTGGTGGAAAAGGCGCAATAGTTGCTATATACTTGTCAGGACGCAAAGCATCAGTAAACTGGCCGAGATGAAATGTCGACTCAATGCCGCACCTAGTGGAAGACCATGCACTCCAATCAACCACCTCAGATACGTTGTAACTCAACTCTGCGGTTACTTTACTCTTCTCCGCTATTATGATTCCATCATCATCACAGGTCTTGGTGGTATCCGCTTCTTCTCGCTGCTCGTCCTCATGAATTATGCGGTACACAGATCTACAGTTGAGCTCAAGGTTTACCTGTGATTTATCACTTTTTTGCAGCCTCGTGATCGTGCTGGAAATACCAATTGAATCTATTGGGCGTGAATCTGCTGGAATTTCGCTTATCGTTATTCGACGGTCTACAAACTTGCCCGTCAATTGAGGTGTCTTCGAGTTGTATCGGCAAGAATACCCTCTTTCTGGGGTAAGCTCCGCAAGTCTTGGACTACTCTCTTCCAAGTCGTGCCAAACGAAATCTACCTCGGTACCCCAATCTAAATCAGAATCCCCCTCGACTGTTAAAGGGACAAGAGTCATGAACTCATACTTTATACGTTCTTGGCTTATACCTGACTCACGAAGTCCCTCGAGCAGCCCTCCCAAGATTTCGCTAACAAGGTTGTCTTTTCCCGCATCTCTCTCACTGCTCCGGCCTAGAACAAGGACATAAAGCGGGCTCTTTACGAATTTCTCCAATGGCCGATACCTTTGTTGGCACTCGTCAAACCAACATCCCAAAGAGCCAGACTGAGCATCGCATGCACCACTGCGTACTCCCCAGTACTCAATTCGAACGCCTAAAAGCGCCATGTGAATTGTGCCATTGTTAAAATGCTCGTTAAGCGGTGCGAGGTACGGAAGCAGACCAGTAGGTCCGATGCCATGCTCAGTAGTCGCCATCAAGTCGCTAATGAGGGCAGCACCCATCATGCTGCCATTCTGGAGGCCCGTAACCAGGTCTTCGATCCCCTCATCTAGACGAGAAGAATTGCCATTAAAAAATTTTCGCAACAGACGTTCATTACATTGGATCGGATCAACCGAACTAGTAATTCCGAAACATTGTAGTGTACCCCCGTAACCTGCCCCGAACCATGCTGACTTAAGCAAGTCATGGATATTCAGAAGAGCATCCTGACTGTCTGGATTCGTCTCATGTACATATCCTCCCATAGGAACGGATCGATCCCAGAAGAGCTGGAAACTCTCTGGAAGTGAATCACTGTTGAAAAAAAACCCGGTCGATCCAGCATCTTCCCAAACAGGCGCAACCTTCGCCTTCACACGGATCTCCACTGAATCTTTCGGTGGGTTCCCACAATTAGTAAGCACTATCCCTAAAACGACTATGGATACGACTATACGCATGGAAATACTGAATCTTTTGCTTTTGGTAACTGCCAAGCTCCTGGTATACTACGAGATAACACCTTGATTCTGTTCTGACTGCATATTAAGAACGGTAGCCCCGAAGCGAATTGCGGATACCCTTAGCCTTATTCAGGCATACCTGAAGATCGCGTAAGATCGCATCCTTTGATCTAGAAGACGACGATTCCCGGTGCAAGATCACAGATAGCGCTCGTAGTCTCCGCCCAATCAAGTCAGGAAAGACTCGAAATATGACGAACTGGATCACGCTATAGCTTCTGTATAAGTCAGAGAACTGTGCCCACGTCGTCTTTCCAGATAAAGGCTCTTTCTCCTGCGGGGAAGGGATCCCGGTCAATCGAGAAATGTCCTCAGTAATGATCAGTACATTTTGCAGGACGAGTAAATCTGTGGAAAGTAGTCGCCTAGGCAACTTTCTGTCCAGGATATCAACTGACTGTATGATGCGGCAACCAAACCGAAGCGCCCATGCAGCCATTATACAAGTCACTCGAACCATAATTGGTTTCATTTTTATTGAGTCGATAAATTAAACCGATACACGCCTCGGACTAGAACTTGGCCTTTGCATTGTCGCTGATCTCTACCAGATATGACCTCCATAGAGCTGAATATCGGAGTTGAGTAAGCCTGGTGACCCAACTACATGATTCAATCAACCCATAATATTCTCTGAGTTGAACGCGTTTTCCCAAATCAGTGCGGCCACGGGAGCATCCAGTTTACGGACGTCTCGAGAACTTTCATCTTTTAGACCTTTATTGATCTTCCGCATGCAGTTATCATCAATTCTTACGGTAACCTTAGGATGCCCTTCCAGCGGATAGTCTACAAGCAGCGGTGGATCAATTTCCTCCCAAACGTAAAGCTCAACACTCTCTTCGACATTTTCGAACGGCAAAGCATCAAACCAATTCTTTTGTACTCTCTCTCCCAGATGATCGTCGAATACAAGTTTTGCCAGCGGAAATTTATGACTCCTTTTCAATACATCATTTGGACTCATTTCTTCGCCCACGGCATTCTTGATTGGGCCGAGTTTGGGGTCAGACCTACCCTGATCCTCGTGCCATATCTCCGAGTTAAGCTCATTTAGTCCCACATCATTCCAGAAATCACTGGCGCGGCGCTGAATCCGCTCCTTGATCTTGCTCTGAATCTCTATATAATCGCTGCTGTCATACCAGAGACGCCACCCATTACCCTGGATCTGAACAACAATCTTCAAATCCTTGCGGTCTTGTTCATTTTCAAGTTTTGGCCAAATATCTTTCCCAATGTAAGCGACAAGGCTCCGTGCCAAAAAGTCTGTGATGAACCAAAAGTAGCGATGAATCAGTCGAACCGCCGTCTCCTTACGCTCCCTACCTTCAGCAGAATTTTCAAAACCTTCAAGCCCTAGATATTCAGACTTACTATTCCAGAGGGCGATATGAAATAATTGTTCTGACCCCATCGAACGCATCCATGCCCGCAGATTCATGAGACAGGCATCCGAATTATTAGCCTGCTTCCAACCTCTGTCCTTCGGCAGGCACGAGTCTGCCTTTTTTGCCAGCGTTTCTAGAAGTAAGTGGCCACCCAACTTTACACTATCTGCCACCTCCCCAAATTTGTTTCTTTTGCCATCCTTTACCTCACCATCAGAACAAGAGAGTAAAATATCCAGAGTTCTGCCCCCCAAATCCGCCACAAGCTTCACTTCCAGCTTATCTCTTGTCCCCATTGCTTTCTTAGCAGCGTGGGATTCGCTATATAATCCTGAACCAACAAGCTCAGCTTCGCATCCAAGATCTTCCCTGATGCACTTGAGTACTTCTTGGATTGATGTCTTGTATTTCTCAGTATCCCTCGTGGATGTGCCGCGCAACGGATACGTGAATGTGAACTCAATCTTCTTGGGTACTTGCCCTAACTTTCTGATAATATCGGCCACGAAAACTTCGATAGCCATGCGAAGATAACACTTGCGAAGCCAAGGCTCTTTCCCCTTAAAACCACGCTGTTTAGTCTCCCACTTAAATCCAGATAGTACGTGCGCACTTCCATCAGATCTCCGCAACCTCACATTAGGGATCGCATAGTGTGTCATGGGCTCCCACTCATCTTCAACTCTTCCTGATTCTAGAGTATCAAGCTTTTGGGTGGCCCACAGATCTGATGACAACAACGATTTTGAAGTGCCTCCATTTTCTTTTTCAGAATATGTAGGTCGCCATGTATCCAGTTGCATCGCGGGGTCAGGTTCATTTGGCCAGTTTTCACTAATGTGCAACGACAGTTTTTCCTTATCGGGAATATCAGGAACCAACTCAGCAGCGAGATCAACCGTTTGGGCACCCTCCTTGTTTTTCTTCTCCACAGCAGCCACGGTGTGCGAAGTACCAAAGTCTACAGCAAGCTTCCATGAGTCATCGGCTTTTGAAAGTTCTTCCAAAGCAATTAGATAAATACCTACATCTTCCTTTATATCATGATCGTAAGCACACAAAGCCACAGGCGGGCCTCCCACATGTCGACTTTTTTTGACATCAAATTTTACGGGATGGCTGGGGCCAAACCCCTCTGGAGGACCTGATTGCAACCTGGACAAAGCACCACCCTTCTCAGAATTCTCATATATCGTACGAACTTCCAGTGATTTCTGTGTCGAGTGACTATAGACATAGTAGGCCCTCCACGAGTCTTCATTTCTCTTGGTTCTGAAATTGGGCCAGATCATCCAATGAGCCCGTGCTCGTTTTTCTGGACGAACTGTGATCTTGACCGGTTTGCTTCTCCCCCTGAGATTAAGTGTCCAACATACCTTGTCATCCTTAACTTCGCGCTTAATGGTTTCTATGCTCTTATTGGTCAAATTGTCGATTAATACTTCTCCTTCACCTCCTTGCCTACTCTTATCTGGGGACACCACCAGCCCGATGTAATCTGGACGAAGTGGGATATCTGGATAAATGAGTTCTTCCGCACTGCATTTGGATCCAGGAACTGGTTGCTGCTCAAGCGGAACGCAGATCCGTATTTTGATCGCATCTATGTCAATCACACGGATATTATCAACATAGATCGTATTCTCTAAGTCTTCCTTGATCCAAATTTGGTTTTTCGCCTCATTCCTTCCCCATGCGAAAATTTTTCCCTGCTTTTGGATTTCATCTAAATGTCTCTTCCAAATCATATGCACGGGATGAGGAAGACCCGGCATGCGAAAATCTTTGACCAGCTTGAACCCCCCGATCTCTTTGAACTCTGGAACTCTCTTGATAAGCTCATCTACCTGCTCTCCATCCGCATCTGAGCCATCGGGGAGAAATGTGGACTCACCCTCTACTGGCAACGGAATTTCCCATGATTCATCTCCCAAACGAATTGAGAGATGTTCTGCAATCCCAAACGATCCAACCTTATCCTTGCAACGCTCACTCAGAACATCAACTAAAACCAAGCGAGAACCCTTAGGAATATCCTCCGCCAGCCGTTTGACCCAACCTGCAATACAGCTCCAGGTCTTTGCACTTGCTGAACCCAATGCACCCCAGCTTTCCGACTCCTTCCAATCCCGCTTCTTCGCATAATCAGTAAGCTCTTCCCATAAGTCGCCCCAGTCGTTGTCTTCAACGCTTGCCGCGGGACAGAGCAACGTATATGGCGAATTAAACCCAAATACCTTACCACTCTTACTATGAATAATGTGATGTGTAGCAAGCTCGGGAGTTACCTCTTTGATTAAACGCGCAAGAGTCAATCTTTCAGAGTCTTCCTCGTCTTTGATTTCTTCTACTTTCAGCACCCCGCGCGCTCGCCCTACCAATAGCATTTCTAGCTTGCGCAGCACTGTCAATTTTTGCCTCTCTACCTGAAACTTGAATTCCTCGGCCACTGCAATTGGATGCGGCCAACCATTAGGAGAGATGTGCTTATCCTCGAAAAGAACAGATAGTGCATCAGGAGCTTTTTCAACGGGTTTCAACTGACCCGCGTCTCCTCCCCACTGAGGAGTTACACCGGGTTCGTACTGAGTAGGCCAATACCCTCCTGAATTCGATTGACCTGATTCCGCCCCCCCGACCTCCACCAGTTCATCCCTCCACTCCTCTTTAATCCAACGTGCGATCCAATAGAACAGAGACAAAGCAACCCGTTCGGCTTCAATGAGTTTGGGAGAATCCCGCAGAGTGAACGGATTCTTTCTTAGCCGTTCGCGAGTTTTTATCTCAAGTATGAAGCTCCTTTTGCAAAGCTCCGCCTTCACCGTTTGCCTCTCCACGCCTAATCCGCTTAGCCATTTCAGACTCTCATCGCAGACCTTTTTGATATCCTCGAGTTCGCTTATAACGTCTCTTACCCTCACCTTCGATACAGAAGATATCTTCTGAAGGATTACAGGTCGTGGAGATTCAGACAATCCATAATTCAAACGATTTTTTAGACGTTCAATGCCTCGGGCTGTCCCCTCGTCCGCATTCGCTAGTACTTTAATGAATAAGTCAATAATGTGAACGAGAACTGTCCCTTTGTCAACCAGGTTGCGCAGTGTAGAACCAGATTCTCCAATTTTTAGATCGCCGGTCAGTTTTGAAGGATTAGATGCCGACATTCCATAGAGCCCCACGCTAAAGGGCTTGTCCTTCTGAAAATGATGGATAGCTGCCAGCGCAGCGATCGCATGTGCGTAAGAGTCTTCATATGGCTGCTGATTGTCAGCCTCCCACTTACGCGAGACTAACCCTTCTTCTGGAACTCCTACCAAAACGGAAGCCGCACATTTGGACAAGTCTTCGCCATAGAATGCAAGACCACTCTCCGCGTTATCCCTCATCCTGTTATTGCGTTCGCCTGCCTTCCTTTCATCCTCCTCAGATTCACCAACCATAGTGAACCAGGTATGGAGCATGACAGCCATGGCAGGATTCCTTTTTTTCGCACACAAATCAGCAAGCGTAGGGGCAACAGATGATCCTGTCCCACCTACGCCGGACCCAGTGATTACTATGCGATTTTTCGTATCCTCGCAAATGTTAAGCATCCGGGCGTACTCTGTATCGCGATTCAAAGCATCGCTACCCGCCCCGTTAACATCAAGCTCCTTGAACCTGAAAATCAATGATCCTACAGCAGGCGAAGCCATAAAACCACGGGAAAAATCTATATCCTGCTGACGTTCGGAGAGAATCAATGGAAGTATCTGAGAATTTTTGAATCTCATCCCACAGGTGTTGTAGGGCGGATTGGCCCAACCTTTGGGAGTTGGTTCCACAGTCTTACAATTCGGCAGAATATCAAGACCGAAGGCATCCTGGCAATGATAACGACCTGGATGCGCTTCTATCAGATTCCGAACCTTCTGCCATGCCGTGTTTTTTTCTCCTCTGTCGCCGTCGTCTTGATCCACCAAGAATAAATTCGGAAAACGAAACTTCCCTTCTGAAGTGTCATCGACTGGGGTGTCAAAAAAAGCAAATGGCTCTCCCAATATGTGCAGACGCACCATCGCCAACATAACATGGGCACCTGTTCCTCCACATGCAATCAAATAATTCATGTTAACTCAGGATCTCTTGATCTAAGTGGTGATTTTCTTTACTGCATAACGAAATACCAAAAAGGGAACCACCAAACCAATCATGCATCCGGCAACCAAGCCCAGACTACTCACCAATTTTTGATCGTAGGTACATTCAGCTCCTACGAATAGGAGTATCAGGACAAGCACAATGATCGCAATGATGACTGGGGTCAACCAGTTGAAATATGATTGAGGGGGCTCAGATTGAGAAGGGTCCCACTTCTTCAACCTTCGATACTGAATGAAGAAGATCACACCAAAGGCAATAAGTGACACCAAAAGCGTCGTTCCACCCCAAGACAAAAAGAGTTTTAACGATGTGTAAGCATCTCCAGAGGGACCAAGCTCGCAGAGCCTACCTATAGCAGAACACCCGGAAAAGACGAGTGCTAGGACTAAAGCTGCACAGCTACGCCAAAAAAATGGGAGGGGAGAATTTTTATGAATCAGATCGGATCTTAGGCGCGACGACGATCTGCTCCTAGTTTGGTGGTGGAAAAATCTATACTCGCTAGGCAACATCAGATAACCGCACTCTTGAACTACTCTTTACATTTGTCCGGGGGGGCAATATACACCAAATTTGTTTTTTACACTCGTCCCGCATGGAAGACTAGGAACGGTTATGAAGAGATGCCACAATGAGGGATCGTCTGTGGGAAATCGGGCGTAATCCGAGGTCCAATTGATCTGAATACTGGCGAAGCCAAAATTGCATCGGTAAAATGAACACAATTGTACGATTCATGGACAGATAATAAGTCGCGCATACTAGATTTTTTTTTGGTTTCCACACAGGATAGATTAAGGCTAGTT
Organism: Rhodothermaceae bacterium bin80; assembly: GCA_002238805.1. Taxonomy (GTDB): domain Bacteria; phylum Bacteroidota; class Rhodothermia; order Rhodothermales; family Bin80; genus Bin80. The sequence continues at coordinate 47,754 of MPNB01000006.1, forward strand.
AGTGGTCAATGTTACCGTTTTGGGGTATTCTTTGGCATGCATTCTGCAATGAGTTTGATCTATTCAGTATTCGTCCCTACAAGGTTATACGTTCTGTAAAACAGCTCGAAAATTGCAGTACACCGATACGATCTTGTTTCCTAACGGCGGTTTTCATGCTGCCCTACATCAGAGCCCCCAACGTGCGCCAGGTTGCAAGTATGTCCGTATTGGAGAGTGCGGGGTGATTTTTGGAAAACTGTCGAAGGTAGAGGGTAGAGAACCTCTGAAAATATTGGAGCTGCAGTCCCGTTTTTCTGTGGTAACTTAAGCCTATATCTACAATTTCGATTCGTGGTAGGACCATTTTTTTGTAACAATGGAGACAACTCCGCCATACGGATTACGACAACGCGTGGGCCTGTTCCTGGGGCCGCTTTGGCTGTTGGCTGTACTCGTACTGCCTCCACCAAGCGGACTGGAGCTGGAAGCATGGTACACAGCAGGCGCAGCTCTTTTGATGGCCACGTGGTGGATCGCTGAATCCATCCCAATTCCCGCAACCTCCCTTCTCCCGCTGATTCTGTTTCCAATTATGGGAGTGAACACAATGCAGGATACCGCAGAGCCCTACGCACATCCTATCATCTTTCTGTTTATGGGTGGCTTCATCATCGCACTAGGAATGATGCGATGGGATTTGCACCGGCGCATTGCAATCTGGATTATTTCCCGTGCTGGTACGGGACCACGGGCATTGATTGCCGGATTCATGGTGGCGACCGCAGGACTGAGCATGTGGGTCAGTAATACCGCAACAACCCTGATGATGCTACCCGTTGCACTCTCTGTCATCGCGCTAGCCGATACTGAGGGAACAGTAGACCAGTTTAAGCACCATTTTGCAGTTGCTTTGCTCCTGGGCGTCGCCTACGCAGCTAACATAGGGGGGATGGGTACGCTCATCGGCACAATCCCCAACGCATTTATCAGTGCATTCTTCGAAAGTGAGTACGGATACACCATAACATTCACAAAATGGCTTTCGGTCGGTGTGCCAATTGTACTCATTGGTGTACCCCTGGTATTCTTCGCGATCACTCGATTTCTCTACTCATTTGACAAAAAGGATCTGATTGGAAGTGAGTCGATCATAGCAGAGCAACAACAAAAGCTCGGGCCTATGAAGAAGGGCGAGAAAATTGTAGCCGTAGTGTTCACCATTACTGCACTGCTCTGGATAACTCGTCCATTACTTGCTCCCATAATCCCTGGGTTGACCGATGCAAATATCGCGATGCTTGGAGGACTATCGCTGTTTGTGATCCCCATCGATTTTAAACGCGGTATCTTCGCGCAGGATTGGCATACAGCCAGGAAGCTGCCATGGGGGGCACTCATCCTGATTGGAGGCGGACTGAGCCTTGCGGGAGCCGTTTCGGGTAGCGGTCTCGCTGCGTGGCTCGGCGAATCACTCCACCCACTTCAGCAATTTCCTACGATTCTTATTGTCCTTATTACAACAGGCGTCATTGTTTTTCTTACAGAGATTACCAGCAATACTGCCACCACGGCAACATTCCTGCCGGTGCTCGCAGCTCTCGCCCTGGCCGTTGGAGAGAGCCCCCTGCTTTTGGCTGTGCCCGCAGCCCTGGGGGCTAGTTGTGCATTCATGCTACCCGTTGCAACGCCCCCTAACGCTATCGTTTACGGTAGTGGACGCGTAGAGGTCTTCGAAATGGCACGGGCAGGCCTCTTGCTTAACTTTGCCTTCCTTGTGCTGATCACCGTTTGTGCATACTCTATAGTGCTCTGGGTATTTGGGATTGATGTCGGAATTATCCCAGATTGGGCAGTGCAAAACCACTCACCATGACAATGGCAAAACGTACATAGATGTCTAACACGCGCTACAATAATAACTCTGATCGAAAATGAAACACTGCGTCACATTTGGCGAAATCATGCTGAGGCTTTCCCCGCCTGGACTGCAACGATTCGTACAGGCATCCTCATTCGAGGTGCGCTATGGAGGAGCGGAAGCAAACGTTGCTGCTTCACTGGCCGGATTTGGGATCCCCGTTCAGTTTGTCTCACGCGTACCCTCGAACGAGCTGGGAACCAGTGCAGTGCAAACTGTGCGTGCACTCGGAGTCGGAACACAATTTATCCAGCGCGGAGGAGAACGTCTGGGAATCTACTTCTTGGAAACCGGCGCGTCCGCTCGCGCAAGCAAGGTCCTTTATGACCGCGCATACTCGGGGATCGCTTCCATAGAGCCGGGAATGATCAACTGGGATGATGTCTTTGCAGGAGCTGGGTGGTTTCACTGGACTGGAATCACGCCGGCAGTTTCTGAGGGGGCAGCACTGGCTGTGGGGGAAGCCCTCGCAGCGGCGAAGCGTCAGAACGTGACGATCTCCGTTGATCTCAATTACCGTGGAAATTTGTGGAAGTGGGGAAAAACCCCTGGAGAAGTAATGCCCGATCTGGTTGCTTCATGCAATGTTATTGTAGGTAATGAGGAAGATGCCCAGAAGGTCTTTGGTATTCATCCTGAGGGCATCGAGGTAAAAAGCGGCCATCTGGAAGCTTCCGCCTATGAATCAGTCGGCCGACAACTTATGGAACGATTTCCGCGCTGCCAACGGGCCATCATTACACTGCGCAGTTCTATCAGTGCCTCACACAATGCCTGGTCCGGCGTCCTGTGGGATGGATCGAAGCTATTGTACGGGCCTAAGTACGATATCACGCATATCGTTGACCGTGTTGGAGGGGGAGACTCGTTCGTAGGTGGCTTAATCTATGGACTCCTGGCCTTTGATGGTGACAATCAAAAAGCGTTGAACTTTGCTGTGGCCGCTTCCTGTCTCAAACACACTATACCCGGGGATTTCAACCTGGTGAGTGTGGCTGAGGTGGAAAAACTGCTCTCTGGAGATGCTTCCGGCAGGGTTACCCGCTAGCAACCCGTTGATAAAGTCAGGGTCTAGGATGATGAGGCCCGGCCTAGGAACCTACCTTGCTATTACATCTTAGGCCAGTGTCGTTAGTCCCGCTAAATCCAAGATTATTAACCAAAATCATGAGAGCAAACTGTTTAGCTCCAACCTCTGAAAATGGTATTGGAGGAGGCTCAAAGTATTTCACAATAAACCAGACCCCACAACAATCAAATGAAGCAACCAAGGGCAAAATATGCGCTCACGACGGCCCGAAATACCCGTGTGACCGGCCAGTATATGTGAAAGGATATTGCTCAGTGCACTATCACAGGCAGTACCGGGGCAACCTAATGGACGCCCCGTTCAGGAGCAAAAACAAAGGCAAGATTTGCGCCCACGATGGCCCAAAGTACCCATGTGACCGGCCGGCAAAATCCAAAGGGTACTGCGAGACGCATGTGCTGAGGCTGTACCACGACAGTCCAATGGACGTCCCGCCCAAGATCAATAATAAAGGAAAGACATGTGCACACGATGGTCCGAAGTACTCGTGTGATCGGCCAGCACAGAGCAAAGGATATTGTCGAACACACTATTCGAGGCAAAGACTCGGCAGGCCAATGGACGCCCCAATCAGGATCAGGGGCGAAACCAGGAGCAAGATATGCACCCACGACGGCCCGAAGTACCCGTGCGACCGGCCAGTGATGGCCAAAGGATACTGCAATGCGCACTATAACCGGCAGTACAACGGCCACCCAATGGATGCCCCGATCACGAGTGAAAACGAAGGCAAAAAATGCGTCCACGACGGCCCGATGTACCCGTGTGATCGGCCGGTAAGGGCCAAAGGATACTGCCAAATGCACCGTAGACGACAGCTCGAGGGCAGACCGATGGATGCCCCATCAACAAAGACCTAAAACGGCTTACTGGATTAGTGCTAACCATTCCGGCCTTGCGAGACTGAGCGAATCCAGTGCAACCCGTACAGCAACCAAGCATCCGTACCTCTCACGGCTAATTTACCACGCGTATACGCCGCAAGTGTCGCTGGCGAAGACCAGCGTCCTGCAAATTCACAAAGGAAGCCCACGATATGCCAGCGACTGCACCAAACCTACGGGGAGTCTGTGCCCCAAGTACCGCTCTTCCTTCCCCAGGCACTCTGCGAAGCAACCACGCAGAACGCAGTAGATTGAGACCGCTGAGAGCGCCGTACCACAGACCGCATTCCCAGGACGAACAACGGACGATCGGCGGGAAGCGGACCTAATTCCTCCCGGAGTTCCGTGATCTAGGCCTGAATCCGACGCGCCGCAGGGGCACCGATACAGAGCACCGCACTCTTGCCGGTCAATCGGTAGTGGAGCAATGCACAAACAGGAGCCCCGAATTGTTGCCTCTACAGCCAACGCGCAGGTCTCACCTTCTTGATCCGTTGATCCATCCTGAACTCCAACGCCGTACGCCCTCGTTACATGTCGGCCACAGGAAGAGATTATCCCTGCCAGACTTCGCTTGCCCGAAGACTCAGAAAATGCGAAAAACAAGGGGGCCGCGTACAATGCTCGAAAAAATAGCGTAAACTGTCGTACCCGTACCAGTCAATAAAAACAAAGAAACTCGAGACTAGGTATCTGGGGAAGATCGCATTGTACAGTATTTTTTGTGTATACGGGACAAGGCTAAGCAATGCGTGAAATTGGTGGTGGATATGCCGTAACCACCGACTGTATGCCCGGGAGGATTCGAACCCCCGGCCTTCTGATCCGTAGTCAGACGCTCTATCCAACTGAGCTACGGGCACACTATAACGGGCCCTGCTACCCTATTGACTCAAAGCTGTTCCAGGAGGACTCTTGTGCAAGATCCTGTTTTCGATGTAATTGTTGCCGGTGCTGGACTAAGCGGCACATGTGCAGCTTTGTGGCTCTCCACCTCCAACCGAGTGCTATTGCTATCGGGAACCGCTCCGGCTGCGTCCGGCATCGCAGCAGGGCTCGTCAATCCATTTGCCGGACAGCGAGTTGCCCCGTCCTGGCATGCCAGCCTTGCACACAATGACCTTTTAGACACACTTGCTCACGCTGATGCAAGCGATACATACGATCCGTGTGGTATTTTGCGACCGGCCCTGAACGAGGCACAGGCTGTACGCATGCGTACACTGGCCTTGGAGCACGCTGAGTCATTCACTTGGTTATCCCGTGATGACGTACACTCCCGCTATCCTCATGTGTCGGCCCCTTTTGGTGCTGCAATCACGATCGGTGGGGTAATTGATACGCCTCGAATGCTGGAGTACACACATAAGACAATCGCATCTCGCTGTACTGTACAGACTTCCGATCTTGTTGGCTGGGAAGACTTAGGTTCGGGAGTGACTGTTGCGCTCAAATCAGGCCCCCCCCTACGAACCTCGAAACTAATCCTTGCACTTGGTGCAGGTTATAGGTCCTTCCCCACACTCTCTGCGTTGAACCTGCATTGTATCAAAGGCCAAATCGTTCGCATACGCACTCCAGAGTATCTGTCGCTCCCCATTCCGGTGAGCGGATATGGTTACGTAGTTCCTCTGCGAAACACATTAGTCCTCGGAACCACTTATGAGCATTCCTATCAGAATGATCAACCCACAAAAGAGGGATCCAAAAACATTCTTGCGCTAACACAACAAATGGTACCCTGTATAGAGACAGCAGATGTACTTGACACAGCAGCAGGAATTAGAGTCGGGGTTCCTGGAACCCGGTTGCCGATGGTTGGCCCACTGTCTAGAAATGTATGGATCCTGACTGGACTTGGATCGAAGGGGTTGTTGTTTGGCGCACACATCGGCCGCAACCTGATGAACTGGATAACTGATCCTGAACGTGTCCCCCACGAGCTACATTTGCAGAAAAAACGACGGCTTTGAGTAACCTTTACCCCTGAACAGTAGTTAAATGTCCAGATTTTCCCAAATTTGGGAGTTTGTAATTTTCACAACCTAACCTACAAGTGCAACCATGTCTGAAGTTCTGAGCACCAATACCGCTGCTATACTTGAAGATTCTGCAGAGAATCTCTTAACGCATAAGTGCGAAACCATCCCGCGCGAAAACCTGCATTTACCCGGCCCAAACTTTATAGATAACGTTTGGGCGGCGTCAGATCGCACCCCTCGCGTACTGCGTTCGCTCCAGACACTTTTCGATTCGGGCCGACTGGCCGGAACAGGCTATGTGTCAATTCTTCCTGTTGACCAAGGGATTGAGCACGCTGCCGGTGCTTCCTTTGCCAAGAATCCCCTTTACTTCGATCCCGAGAATATAGTCCGTCTGGCTATCGAAGGGGGATGCAATGGAGTTGCCTCAACATATGGTGTACTGGGATCCATCGCGCGCAAGTATGCGCACAAGATCCCCTTCATCTTGAAATTTAACCACAACGAGCTGTTAAGCTATCCCAACTCACACGATCAGGTACCCTTTGCGAGCATCCAAAATGCTTGGGATATGGGTTGTGTTGGTGTAGGAGCCACAGTCTACTACGGCTCCGAAAACTCCAATCGCCAGCTACAGGAAGTTTCAGAAGCGTTTGCCCTTGCGCATGAGCTTGGCATGCTAACGATCCTGTGGTGCTACGTGCGTAACAGTGCCTTCAAGATTAATGGCGTCAACTACGAAGCCTCAGCGGACCTCACCGGGCAGGCCAATCACCTGGGTGTGACCATAGAAGCCGATATTATAAAACAAAAGCAACCCACTTCAAATGGAGGTTACGCTGCCCTGAATTATGGTAGTTCCAGCTATGGTAAGTTTGATGAACGTATTTATACGCATCTGGCAAGCGACCATCCAATTGATCTGACCAGATATCAGATAGCCAACTGCTATATGGGACGTTGTGGGCTAATCAACTCCGGCGGTGCTTCAGGTTCGAACGACTTGCAGCAGGCGGTGAAAACTGCTGTCATCAACAAACGAGCCGGCGGAATGGGTCTGATCTCTGGACGCAAGGCCTTCCAACGCCCGATGAAAGACGGGATTGGCATCCTTAATGCTATTCAAGATGTCTACCTTGACAAATCTGTAACCGTCGCATAGGAGCCTGCTCAGCAGTAAACCCCCATTGAAAAGCTGCGAGGACTGATCCGTAAACCTCATTCTTCCAGTAGAAAAGCTCGAGAAAGCCTAGGTTCTTGGCCACCATCGGGTACCCACATAGGGCCCTGCCATTCCGAAATGGCAGGGCCTGTGATGGCCCACTTGGCGTATGCAGCGATGTGTGCGCGTACACCCATATAACTATGCAGCGTCATTGCTTCGACTGCAAGCATGAATGACTATGCCACAGGTGGCCGCGACGGCGGAGCACCCGTAGCTTGATCCTGCATCCTGATACAACAAGAGCGGTGAGGAAACGAATCAATTCAACTCCTGCCGAACCACTTCTACCTGAGTGACAAGCTTGGAATCCAATGCGCCGCTGAATACGCCGCGTACCGGAGGAACATCGCCATAATCCCTCCCGGTTGCAACCCGGATGTGGCGCTCATCGCAGTCACCATCGTTGACGGGATCCACACCAAACCATCCTGCGTCCGGCAGCCAGCATTCAACCCACGCGTGACTCTCATTGTGTCCGCCAGCGATGCTGTCCGGTCCAAGGTATCCCGACACGTAACGCGAGGGAATGCCCCAGCTTCGCAATATTGAAATCATCACATGGGCATAGTCCTGGCACACGCCCCTACCACCTTCAAGTATATGATCTATCGGCGACTGCGCTGAGGTGCTCCCGGGCGCGTAGACGAAGGCCACGCGTAGCGCCGCTTTAAGGTCTTGGATGCTGTTCAAGGGAGTGTTGCCTTTCTCTATCCCGAATTCCTTCATGAATCGCTTCAACGTAGCGGACGAAGGCCGTGCGAAGTGGCTGGGCTGGAGCATCATCCACTGTTGCGGGGTACATATGGCAGATTCGAGCGAGGTCCAGCTTAAGACACCTATGGATTCGGGCAGCGGAGGTTGGCTAACTACATCAACCTCAGAGAATGCGCGGATATGGAGTTCGTGATGCAGACTGGGTCGGTCAAAAAAATGCCCCCGGTTACCATAAGGGCCGGTGAAAGCAAAGATAGATCCCCCTGGATCAGTGCCAAGCGAAAAGCTGCGGACCAATTGGTTAAGATTGCGAGCAGGTGCCAGAAAAAGCGTAATCACCGATCCAGTCACTGCACCTTCGTACGTGAATTTCAACTCGTGGCGTATTGTATAGCGAGCGGTCATGACGGTAGCCCCCGCTCCAAGGGATAATCCACGTATTCTGAGATGATGAGGTTGTGCAGCATACGGCATTCCTCAGCAAAGCCTGCCAAGAAATCCCGTGTATCCACATGCTCGGCAGACGCCTGCAAGTCGGTCTCGATTGCGGCTGCCAGGCGCAATGCGTGGCGGTGAGGCGCTCTTAGCGGATACCGCCCACCCGCCGGATCTATACCCGACAGCAAGGACTGAACGCGCCGGATCGCGAAATTCAAGGAACACGGAATCTCAGGATTGGATAGTAGGAATGCCAGTGCATGTGCAGGCCGAATCACCATTGAGTGCGTTCGGCAGTATGCCTCGTAGGCAGCGCACACCTCTAACAGTCCTGTCCACATTTGAGAATCCCCATTTGAAGGACGAGACCACGCTTGCAATAGGGCTGTCTGATGCTGCAGCCGTTCAACAAAGCGGCCCAACACAAGGAACCGCCAAGCATCGTCCCTTGACATCCTGGCTTCAATGATGCCGGACAAAAGCCGCAGTCGGTCTATGACTCCTGCCGGTAGCCTGTTGGGCCCTCGAGCCCAATACTCCGCAAAGTCGCAGTCTCTGAGCCAGAAAAAGCCGTCGTTGAGACATGTCCAAGCCCGGACCGGTAGCCACGGACGAAGCTGCTTGGCATTATCGCGTGCGTTGGTCCAACTCTGGATGATGGCATCCGGGTTTGCGGGGTCCTCAATCAGGTGAGCAGCAAGTGCAAAGGCATCGGCAACCAAAAAGGCTTCTGCGTCGTCAGTAACCGTGGGAGATACTGGAGGCGGCTGTCCAAGTGCCGCATACAAGACCTGCCAGCCGTGTGCCAGCACGTCAACAGGAGTATCGACTAGGCGTGCAAGATGATAGTCCAACAGACGCGCCGTGTGCTCAGCACGCTCGAAATATCGACCCATCCAGTAAAAATCCGCAGCGGCTCTAGCCAGCATCATGTATTTCTTTCCTCCTCGTTAATAATCCACAAGTCCTTGCAGCCTCCGCCCTGACTCGAGTTAACGACCAGACTTCCCCGGCGAAGCGCGACGCGGCAGAGCCCCCCCGGCGCTATCCAGGTGTCTTTTCTTCCTTGCAGCACAAAGGGGCGGACATCCACATGGCGTGGCTCCAGCTTTCCGTCGGTAAAGCACGCTGCACGGGAAAGTGCAAGCGTTGGCTGGGAAATGAAATTCGCCGGGTCGCTTCGCAGCCGCTCGGCAAAATCCCTTATCTCCTTTGCCGATGCATGTGGTCCGACCAACATCCCGTACCCCCCGGATCCCCCGACCTCCTTCACAACCAATTTGTCAAGATTTTCCAGTGTATAATTTAACCCCTCAGTGGTCCGGCAGAGGTAAGTCTCAACATTAGCAAGAATCGGATCCTCGGAAAGAAAGTATCGAATGAGGTCGGGTACGTAGGCATAAAGCGCCTTGTCATCGGCCACGCCGGTACCAGGAGCATTGGCGATTACAACGTTGCCCGCCCTGTATGCATGGAATAGGCCTGGTACACCCAAGAGGGAATCACTACGAAAAGTCACCGGATCCAGAAAGTCGTCGTCTACCCTTCGGTAGATCACATCAATTCTCTTAAGCCCGGCGACAGTTCGCATGAATACCAAACCGTCATGTACGACCAAGTCGCGTCCTTCAACGAGCTCGGCTCCCATCTCGCCCGCGAGAAAGGCATGTTCGTAGTACGCTGAATTATACCGGCCGGGAGTCAGTACTGCTACCCGCGGCATCTGTGTCCAAGTCACGAGTGAGGCCAACTGTGAATAAAGTCGCTCCGGATATGGAAGGACCTCCCGCACATTATGTGCCCGGTACAGTCGTGGCATTGCCTGCTTTATCGCAGCACGACAGGCGAGCATGTAAGAGACTCCGGACGGCACACGGAGATTATCCTCGAGGACGGCAAATCCATCGAGGGTACGAACTATATCGGTGCCGCAAACGGACACGTAAGCATCGTGGGGGACCTTTGTGCCCAGCATCTCCATGCGGTACTGAGGACATCCCAGAACCAATTCATGGGGCACGATACCGTCGCGCAACGACCACCCTTCATGGTAAATATCCTTCAGAAACAGGTTGAGCGCGTGCAGGCGTTGTCGGAGCCCCCGGTCAATATGGTCCCATTCAGAAGCAGTCAGGATCCGCGGCACACAGTCGATAGGAATAATTTGTTCGGTGGCTTCTCCTGTACCGATGACAGTGAAGGTGATCCCCTCGTGAAGGAATTGCCGCCGAACGCCGTCCTGAAGCTGCATCAACTGCTCCGGGGTGGCGTTGTTAAGTGCCGTGCCTAGTCGCTCCGTTGCCATCCGCAACGTCCCATCGCTGCGAAACATCTCGTCGCGAAAACGGCTGTCTATCGCATAATGGGTAAAAGCTCCTGTTCCAGCAACAGCGGGGCTAGCTGCGCTTGGCCTTGCGCGATCGAACGATAGGTGCGCCGTGGTACTCAAACCACCGGGGCTTGATGTGGGTGCCGTCACTGGGGTATCTGTTTTCGACACAATCTCACGTTCTTGCGGAGGTTACCTCTTTGTTATTCGGCTAGTCGGCGCTAGGTTCCCCTAATTTAGCCATTTCGGTGTGGCACATTTCTGAATCCCTCTGAACCAGTTAAAGGTGACACAAGATGTTAAACCAGGATTGACAAATCCGTTGATCTTATCTTAGACCGCCGACGGAACAGACCCGCAAGAATGCTTGATTCTGGACGGTCTGTTGGGTACACTGAATCCGTTCCAGATAGTGAACGCCTTTGGACAGTCGATCATGTAACAATTGACGCGCTGGACGGTAGTGTATCCTTGACGGTTGGGAACCGTACCAAGGCCTTAGACTCATAAGGGTATTAAATGCAGACAGGACAGAAATCGGACCTCGACCAACACACGTCGCATTTGCCGCGGTGGGCCCGAACACTTGCTAGAAAATATTTCACCAAAACGCTATCCCAGTTTGTCCTCCACGGCAACGTCCGAGACCTCGTTCGATATGAAAAGCCTGGTTCAGGCCGGATAAACTATATAGGCCTGACGCACTTCCTAGAGAAGGAATTATTTGCCGCCAGAGATATCGTGCTGTTTTATGACCGGGCAGCTGGGATTCATTTCCTGGATCATCAGGATGCGCAAAAAGATTTCAACCTTGCGGTGACCGGATATGACAGCGCGTTTGGGACTGAGTACGCCAGTAAACGCCCTCGAAGTCCTTCTCAGGTACTCCCGCTTTTGGATAATTACTTCCGTTTACGCTTACGCTCAGGTAAAAGAATCGCCTGCATCATTGACTATGCGGAAACGGTCATCCCCATGGCTGAAGCGTCAATGTACTCGGCCGAAGATCGCAGCGCCTTGATCAGCCTGCAGCGCTGGGCGCATGATCCACTGTTCTTACGGCATGATTTTACCGTCTGTTTGATTGCGGAAAACCTGAATGATCTCAATCAACAACATGTGCAGAGCCCTTGGACCGCAGAAATAAATATCCCGCTGCCCAACGAGAAAGAGCGTCTCGCCTTTGCCCGGTGGTCTATTGAAGGCCGGGAATCGCTCTTTGATCAATATTCTGATCTGGGTCACAAACACTTGGCGCAGCACACCCCCGGTCTTGGGTACACGCAGTTACGTACGATTCTGGCGGATACGCTGGAAAACAAAACGCATCTCAGCTTCGAACATATGTCAACCCTCAAGAAGTCCCTGATTGAGGAAGCCGCATTCGGGATGCTGGAATTTGTGGAATCCAAAAACGGATTGGATGATGTAGCCGGGCATTCGGAAGCCAAAGCTCACTTGCGCCAGGCAGCCTATGCCCTGCGTCACAGAATACACGATGTGATGCCAATGGGATATCTGGTGAGCGGACCGGTCGGCACCGGAAAAACATTCCTGATCACATGTTTTGCCAACGAAATTGGCATTCCTATGGTTAAGCTGAAAAATTTCCGCTCTCAGTGGCAGGGGCAGACCGAGGGCAACCTGGAGCGGATATTGCACCTTCTGGAAGCCATGCCACCCGTGGCGGTCATGATTGACGAAGCCGATGCTGCACTGGGCAATCGTAGCGCAGAGGGGGACTCAGGAGTATCCAAACGTGTCTTCGGGCAGATTGCATCTTTCATGAGCAAGCCGGAACACCGTGGACGAATCATTTTCTTCCTGATCACTGCACGGCCTGATCTAATGCCGATAGACCTTAAGCGACAAGGCCGTGCGGAGGAGCACCTTGCACTCTTTTATCCCTCCACACCGGAAGACCGACTCGAACTTCTTCAAGTTATGATGCGCAGAACCGGCATCAGTCTTCCAGAGAAAGATATACCCCCGGCACTGCTGAATGGAAACACAATCTACAGTGGCGCAGATATGGAAGCACTCTTGACCCGTGCAAAATTTCATGCCGCGGCAATCAATGAGGATCCAAGCGCGGTTACAGCAGAAATTCTGACATCCGTTGTCGAAGATTTTGTGCCACCAGCAAACAGCAAGGAGAAAGAATTACAGACATTGGTTGCCATTCTGGAAAGTACTAGCAAAAAATCCCTTCCCGAAATGTACAGATCAATGGATCGCACGAAAATTGTTCGACGCGTAAATGAACTGAAAATGCAGGTCGTGTAATAGCATCAGTGGAAATACTTCTCCGTGGTTCACTATCTTCCTAGTCCCATATTTGTCCGCACCCTAATCATGCGTGTTCATCGCCGAATCATAATTGCTGTCCTTTCGTGTGCTGTACTGCTCGGCACATCTGTAAGGGCCCAGGTAAACAGCGGAGAGTCCATCCCGGACGTAACCCGCACGATTGTGCTTACCAATGCCCGCGTAGTTCAGGCTCCTGGGCAAATTCAGGAACGAACCAACGTGATCATTCGGGATGGCCTAATCACCACCATTGCCCCGGACGCAGCTATACCTTTTGATGCCATAGAAATATCCGCCGACTCTTTAACGGTCTATGCCGGTTTCATTGATGGACTCTCCCATACTGGCATTCCTGAGCCAAAAGAACAACCTAACCGGGAGCGACCTGACAACCCTGCTTATCCACCGGATGAAGAAGCCGGGATTCAACCACAGCAGGACGTGCGCAATCTGCTTGATCCAAAGGATAAGCGCATCACTGCCATGCGAGAAGCCGGCTTCACGGCTGCGCATGTCGTTCCAAGAGGACGTATGCTGCCCGGCGTTGGTGCAATCATCCTTTTAGCCGGTGACGATGCCAATGAGATGGTCTATCGTGGAGAAACCGCCTTGTATGCGCAACTCGCTGGAGCACGCAGAATGTACCCCGGTACAGACATGGCTGTCATCGCCAAACTGCGCCAGTTATACCGGGAAGCAGCACGACGCCAGAAGATCGAACAGCTGTATGCCGAAAATCCAGCCGGCCTGGAACGTCCACAGTACGATCCGGTGCTCTACGCAATGTTTCCGGTGCTGGATGGCGATAGACCAATCTTCTTTAACACAGAGAGTGTATTGGATTTGCACCGTGTGTTAGCCGTCCAACAGGAACTGGGCTTCCCGATGGTGCTCACCGGATTAACGCAAAGCTTTGATGCTGTCGATAAACTGAAATCAGCAAACCTGCCTATCCTGCTGACACTGGAACTACCAAAAGAGCCCGAGAACAGCGAGCAAGAACAACCATCGGATTCCACAGAAGCCGCACCTACCGACGCTGCTGCGGAACTGCCCCAGATTGCAGAGCCAAGCTATAACGCAGACTTTCGTGTAACCTCTTTGGCCGATGTTGCAGCAGAGAAAGAAAATCTGGAAGCCCGACGAGAAATGGCCTATAAGGCACATGTCGGCAATGCCGGTATGCTTGAATCCGAGGGGCTGACCTTTGGTTTTTCAACGGGAAGCGCAAAACCAGGTGATCTGTTGGGGAACGTGCGAAAAATGGTCGAGGAGGGTCTATCCGAAGATGCTGCCCTGGCAGCCCTCACCACAACGCCCGCTCAAATTCTCGGACTTACATCGAGCATGGGAACCGTTGAAGAAGGGAAACTCGGAAACCTTGTAGTAACAAAAGGCTCGATCTTCGACGAAAAAGGAGAGATTCGATACGTCTTTGTGGATGGCCGAAAATATGAGATCGAACCGCCAAAAAAACGCTCTGAAAAAACCGCCGATGCCGACGTGAACCCTGCAGGAACGTGGAGCATAACCATCTCCACACCGGGTGGCGATATGGGTGGAACACTAACCATTGAGGGTTCAGATGACGACTGGTCAGGTAGCCTGAGCGTTGAGATTGAGCCAGGAGCACTTCCACTTGAATACATTGTTCTGGACGGCAACGAGCTGACCTTCTCATTTGATGTACCCGATATGGGGACTGCTGAATCTTCACTGATCTTGGACGGCGAATCATTGAATGGGTCTTTTGAAGTACCAGGGTTGGGTAATGCAACCGTATCCGGTACGCGGACATCGGGTCCAGAAATGTCTACACAACACAATTATTAATGCAATGAAGTTTAAGCTTCTTTTTCTGAGTGCAGCATTTATCTTCGCGAGCAATTGTCTGGCACAGGTGCCGACCGGGGATGTGCTTGTTCGTGGCGGCACAGTACTCACTGTCACGAATGGGACGCTGGAAAACACAGATGTACTTATCCTGAATGGGATCATTACGGAGATAGGCGAAAACCTGAGCGCGCCGCAAGGTGTCTCTGTGGTTGATGCGGTAGGCATGTATGTGATGCCGGGGATTATTGACGCACATTCGCATATCGGCATAAGCAATGTAAATGAGTCATCTGCACCAGTCACCGCCCAGGTATCCGTTGGTGATGTGCTCAACCCCTACAGCATTGCTATTTACCGCGCTTTGGCAGGAGGGGTAACCTCTTCCCATGTGATGCATGGATCCGCCAATGTGATCGGTGGGCAGAATGAAACCATCAAACACCGATGGGGACTCCTGGACCCAGATGAATTACGCATGGCGGACGCCCCACGCACGATCAAATTTGCACTTGGCGAAAATCCTACCCGAGTTCACGGACAAGGCAGTAATAAACGCCCTGCATCACGTATGGGGGTCGAGTATGTATTGCGTGAGACCTTTGCAAAAGCGCAGCGCTATCAGGAAGCCTGGGCACAGTACGAAGAGGAAGCAAAATCGAATCCACGTGCGATTTCTCCCGCATACAACGGTCAGCTGGAAGTCATGAGCGACATTCTAACTGGCGATATTCTGATTCACTGCCACTCCTACCGCGCAGACGAGATACTCATGTTGCTTGATGTGCTAGGGGATTTCGGTGTTAATCAGATCACGTTTCAGCATGTGAATGAAGGGTTCAAGATCGCGCCGGAGCTTGCCGAATTCGGCGCCGGTGCCTCTATCTTTGCCGACTGGTGGGCCTATAAGTTCGAAGTCTACTATTCGACAGCCTACAACGCTGCTATTCTCACCCGTAACGGTGTGCTGACGTCCATCAACTCAGACTCAGGTGAACTTAACCGCCACCTGTATCATGAAGCGGCAAAATCACAGAAATACGGTGGACTCTCTGACACCGAAGCCTTGTCTCTCATCACTATTAATCCTGCTAAACAACTCGGTATCGCCGATCGAATCGGTTCTATCGAGGTAGGTAAAGAGGGGGATCTCGCAATCTTTGACCGGCACCCCCTTTCAATCTATGCGGTCAACCAAAAAACAATCGTAGACGGGATTACCTACTTTGACATCGAACGGGATGCCGATGATATGCGATTGAGCGTAGACCCGGAAAGCCCAATTGAGACAACGGTACTGCACTCACATGACGATACTCATCAGTGTCTGCACGAGGGGGCACTGGATCTTTACGACTTCCTGGAGAGCAATTAGTAATGACCTATTTGTATTCACTGCTTATCAGCGCGGTCTTATTGATCGCGCCGACTAAAAATGAAGCTGTCGATACGATCACGGTGTTGACCAACGCACGTATCGTAACGATTACCCAGGGCACCATTGAAAATGGCACGATTATCGTTGAGGATGGGATCATTGTCCAGCTCGGTACAGACATTGACATACCGGACGGTGCACAGATTGTTGACTTGGCAGGATTAACCGTCTATCCCGGCATGATCGACTCAGGTACACAAATGGGGCTTGTGGAAGTGGGATCACTATCGGAGACTCGTGACGCCTCAGAGCTCGGAGACCTGTCTCCCCAGATGAAAGCCCTAACTGCCGTGAACCCGAATGGCGTAGCCATCCCGGTTACAAGAGTCAACGGGATTACCACGGTGCTTACCGTACCATCCGGCGGCATGCTGCCTGGACAAGCAGCCTTGATTAACCTTCATGGTTACACCCCCCAGCAAATGTATGCCGGATTCGAGGGGGTAGTTTTACGATTTCCCTCCACGGGACGTAGAGGACGGTTTGATTCACGTTCGGAAGAAGATGTCGAAAAAGCAGCAACCGAAGCCCTGAAGAAGCTCAATGATACCTGGGACAGCGCAGAGCTGCATCACCGTATTGACTCCACTTATCAGGCACGCCCGGAAGATGGACGCCGACCCGAATACGTTCCATCTATGGAAGCTCTAAAGGACGTTGTCCGTGGAGAACAGTCCCTTATCATCCAGGTGAACACTGCCAAAGATATACTGTCTGCACTTGACTGGATCAAGGCCCGGAATATGACGAACGTGATCTTCAGTGGATTGGCCGAAGGCTGGCGTGTCGCAGATAAGATCGCCGAAGCCGGGGTCCCGTGCCTGGTCGGACCGGTCCTCAGCATTCCAACACGGGCAAGTGACCGCTTCGACAAGGCATACAAAAATGCAGCCCTCATGCATGAAGCCGGGGTTAAGATTGCCATCCGCTCGGATGATACCGCCAACGCACGTAACCTGCCCTATCATGCCGGCTTTGCCGCTGCGTACGGACTACCTGTAGAAGCAGCACTCCGTGCAATAACAATCAATCCAGCTGAAATTTTTGGGGTGGATGACAGACTGGGCTCGCTTGAGGTAGGCAAAGAAGCCACTTTCTTCGTGGCCGATGGTGATCCATTCGAGACCTCCACGACAATTCTCCACGTTTTTATTGCGGGATACCAGGTGCCCATGGAAAGCAGGCATACTCGGCTTTACGAGGAGTTTCTAAACCGTAACCCCGGCCTGAATAAGCATAATCGTCAATAGTCCAAACTAACGAGGTTCTTGCACAGCTTTCGCAGAAAATAGCGTTATGTATGCGGACCGGTGGAGGACGTTAGTTGATCTAGTTGTACCAGGGAAAATGCATGTGGTGTACATGGCTTTCCGACCTGCTCAGATCGCTTGGGTCCCAAGGGGGCCGGCGGGACCTATACGATGTCGATAAGATGTCGTTATTGTGTATCTTGTAAAGTGTCTGCGGAATCCGGTGAGGAGATCGCGTGCCAATCCCTTGTCCCGACAGACGGCATGTGGTATCGTTTAGTATCGGTCATTTTGTGATAACTGGAGAGTGATTCATGAAGCGTCCCAAGAAGCTCAGCGCCGCCTTCGTGAAGACCGTGAAGCGGCCCGGTCGGGACGGCTTCGGGCTGTCCCTGCTCGTGAAACCGACCGCGACCGGACGACTATTCAAGACATGGAGCCAAAGACTGCGGATTCACAGTCACCCCGTCAACGTGGGGCTCGGGGCATATCCGGTTGTGACGCTAGTGGAGGCTTGGGAGAAGGCATTGAAGAACCGTCGGACGGTCGCCCAGGGGCGCGATCGCCGCTCAGGCGGCGTCCCCATGTTCGCCGAGGCCGTGAAGACCGTGATCGCGACTCACCGGCGGTCGGGGAGCAGGTATGAATCCCAATGGCGAGGCACGCTGCGTAGGTACGCAGTGCCCCGCTTTGGAGATAAGCGGGCCAACGAGGTCACCACAGCTTGGATCTCTTCGGCACGGAGACCGCAGTCGTGTCCTGCTGCTCCGTCCCGAACCGTACGACCCTTTTCCGTCGCCCACACTCTCCATCTACGCGCCGGGAGCTTAGGTTGACTGGCGATGTTCGAGGAACGGTGAACCAGAAGACTTAGGATGAACATGACCGAGAGTACAGCAGACGAGGGAACCGGAGGCACTTCCGAAAGGAAGCTCTACCTCGAATTCCACGGCCGCGTGATCGAGCACTTGGGGATTCAGATGTACCAAAGCCCTGTCAACGCGATCGCTGAGTTGGTGGCGAACGCGTGGGACGCGGATGCGACATCTGTAGAAATCGAACTCCCTCGTAAGGTCACCGATCCTAACGCCACATTCATGATCCGCGATAACGGAATTGGCATGACCTTCGAGGAGTGTCAGAAGTGCTACCTCACCGTGGGGCGCAATCGTAGGGGAGACGCGACCGAGGAAAGGACGGCTAGGGGCAGGCCGGTACTAGGCCGAAAGGGCATCGGGAAGTTCGCCGGGTTCGGAATCGCGAGTCTCGTGACGGTGGAAACCGTCAGCGGGGAGAATGGAGAGCGAACCGTTTTCCGTCTCGACCTGGATGACCTGATGTCAGACGACGAACCCCAAGCAGTGCAAAAGGAGATCGAGATCGTCGAGTACGATCTTCCCGATGAGGAGAGAAAGCAAGAGTGTGGGACCGAGATCACTCTCTCAAGACTCACGATCCATCGAGCACCCTCCAGGAACCAGTTTCCGCTCAGCATGGCAAGGAGGTTCCTGCTCCATGAGGGGCAGGCTGAGTTCGTGGTGTCCGTCCAAGGGGCACCCCTCCCGCAATCCTACGATGCCGCCGGTTTCGAGTATCAGTTCCCGAAGGATCTGCCCGAGCCTATTGAGGGGGTGAAGGTTGACGAGGAGGGGTGGGGTCTCGAGACCGTCGGAGGTGAGGAAATCCGATGGCGGTTCCTCTTCAGGAAGGATACCATCGAAGAAGAAGAATTGAAAGGCATTGCCGTCTTCGCGGGAGGGAAGTTGGTGCAAAGGCCGTTCTTCTTCAATCTGACTCGTGGGCTCACCGGGCAACATGGGGCTGAGTATCTCGCCGGTCAGGTTGTAGCCGATTTCATTGACCGGCTTCCGACCGACCTGATTGCCACAGAGCGACAGCGTGTTAACTGGGCCAAGAATGAAACGACCCCTCTTCTTGACTGGGGACAGTCGCGCCTTCGCTTTGCATTTAGAGTGTGGGCGAAACTGAGGGGCAGAGAAAAGGCCAGACATCTAGAGGAGCAGCTCGTCGGCTTCGCTGACCGTCTTGAACGCTTACCTAAGCACGAAAAGAAAACTGTCAAGCGAGCCTTAACCTCGCTCGGGAAGGTTCCGACCCTCACCAGCGAACGGTTTGACGAACTCGGTCGGGCGGTGTTGGGTGCCTGGGAGCATGGACGTCTCACCGAATTGATCGCCGAGATTGCCGAATCTGAAGATTTGGACGAGCCAGGGCTCCTCGACGTGCTGGTCGAGGCGCGCGTCTTGACGGCCCTCCAGACCGTGGAGGTCGTGCGCACCAAGCTCGAAGCAATTCAGGGGCTCAGGAGGAGAATCGAGGAAAAGGAGTTGGAGAACGCCGTTCGAGACTTCATCGCAGAGAACCCTTGGCTCGTTTCCCCCGAGTGGGAGACCTTCAAGCGGGAAACCGGCTTACGTAGCGTTACGAAGAAGGCAGCTAACGCGTCCAAGTTGTCGGCCGATGTCTACAGAGGCAGAGTAGACCTGACCATGGCAAGTGGTCACCATCTCCTCGTCTTGGAGTTCGTTAGACCTGGACTGCCTATCGACTGGGATCACCTCTCCCGCTTTGAGAGGTATGTGAGGACGATTAGGTCATCCGTAAGGACGACCACGGCGGCAGACTTTCGGCAGGTCACTGGATACATCGTCGCAGATAGGCTCGACAGGGGACCCGAATTCACCGACAAGATTGAGGCAATGAAAGGGGAGGACATGTATGCGCTCAACTGGTCCGCCCTTCTGGCGAAGGCAGAAGCGGGGTGGCGTGACTTCCTCGACATTCTTGAAGTACGCGGAGGGGGTGATTTCCGAATGGAGGGACACTTTGATGCCGTCCGCCACAGGGAGCGGAACCAGAACCCACCCGCGCCCGCTAGTGTCTCCCAAGAGCGAAACACGTCCTGATGTCTCGGCGCGCCGTAAGTCTATTCACGAACTGCGGAGCCGGCGATGTCGGCTTCGCCAAGGCCGGGTTCCGGTTCGAGGTGCTGGCCGAGATCGACCGCCACCGGCTTGCGGTTGCCGCTCTGAATTTGCCGGGCACCTCCGTCATTCCTGGTGACCTGTGCGATACTTGGCCGGATGTCGTTGCGGCTTACCGTGGTCGGCGGGATAAGGAGCCTCCCGCCCTCTTGGCCGCTTGTCCTCCTTGCCAGGGTCTTTCGACCGCCAACGCGAAAAGGGGAATGGGGCAGGACGCGGACTCCGGCGCCAAGGATATGCGAAACTTGCTAGTGGTCCCGATCGCCGAGGTCGCAATCGCCCTAATGCCACGGGTTGTCGTGGTGGAGAACGTACGCGCGTTCCTGACCCGGAAGGTCAGACACCCTCAGACCCGGGACGCCGTGTCCGCAGCCGCGCTTCTGATCTCGCTGCTGAAGGAAGAGTATGTTGCCTTTCCCCTTGTTACGGACTTGGCGGACTACGGCGTGCCGCAGACCCGTGTCCGATCTTTCATCACGTTTGTGCGGCGGGGAGAGGCGTGTCTTCAGATTCTCGAAGAGGTTAGCGCCGTTCCCTATCCGACGCCCACCCACGCGCCCGATTACGGTGGTGAACCTGTTTGCTTGGGTGAAGCCTTAGATGCCTTCAAACTCCCCGCGCTTGATGCCAGCACAGCCTCCTCCGCGCACTCCGACCGCTCCCTTCACTTCGTCCCGGTATGGAGTTCGGAGCAGTATAGCATGGTGGCAGCGATCCCTCCAGGGAGCGGAGCAAGCGCTTGGGAAAACGATGATTGCCCCGAGTGTGGGATTTCGGGAATCCCGCGTGATCTCGCCTGTTGTCCTACCTGCAACGCCCGGTTGCTACGTCCCCAGGTCATCAAGGACGGGCAGGCACGGCTAGTGAGGGGGTTTCGCCGTTCGAGCTATCGGAGACTGTCACCCGACCGCCCCGCCGCTACGATCACTACAGCCAGCAACCGAATGGGGAGCGACCGGACGATCCACCCCTACGAAAACCGCGTCCTGAGTCCCCTCGAATGTCAGAAGTTGCAAACCTTACCGGGGGACTTCGAATGGGGCGAGGCCGGTGGCCAGTTCCGCTTGGGCCTGGTCAGAGAGATGATTGGTGAGGCAGTGCCCCCGCGCTACACCGAAGCCCACGGCAAAGTCCTCGCCGACCTACTCGATGACAACCGACCGCAGGGACTGCTCCTTCGTGCAGACCGACGCGTGTCGAACGCGGTTCGCAAACTGGAGGTCGCTGATGACATCCATTGACCTCGATGGGAGCTCGCATCATTCCGAGCGAACAGCCGCAGTAGAGTCGGCAAGCCTTGATACGCTCACGGTTCGTGAACGCAGCGAACGAATGAGCCGAATCCGGTCCAAGGACACCAAACCCGAGATGCGGGTCCGGCGGCTCGTACACGGCTTGGGGTATCGCTACCGTCTTCACGCAAGTGACCTCCCCGGCCGTCCAGACCTCGTGTTCCGCCCGCAACGTAAGGTGATCTTCGTTCACGGTTGCTTCTGGCACCGGCACGAGGGCTGTTCGCGGAATCGCATCCCGAAGTCACCCGAGCGTCAAGAATACTGGCGCGACAAGCTGGATGGGAATGCCCGCCGTGATCAAGTCTACCAGACCGCACTCTGCGAAATGGGCTGGAGCGTTCTCGTGATCTGGGAATGCGAGACGAAGGATGTCAGTCACTTAGCCCAAGAGGTCACGGAGTTTCTTGGGTAGTCCCGGATTCACCGGTCAAGGCACGAAGGCATGCTCTCGCCTCCGCCTCGCTGCGCGGCCGAAGCCGGGCGGCCCACAGCCTGCCGGGATGGAGGGTATCCCACCAAGACCGCAATCCCTGAAGGTCGAGTAGCCTGGGGGAATTTCACCCCCAGGCCCTCACAGAACCGTGCGTGAACCTTGTCTGATGTCAATTGAAATTTACCTAAGCGACTATTAAAGTTTCTTTGGAGAGGGCGCGCAACGAAGCGGAGCAGCGAGCTGCGGAGCGAAGTTGCGCGCGGTATATCCCACGAGTTTCGTCTGCGCCCGAACTGACAAGTTGTCAATTCGAGATGGACACGAACCAAGTGTGACACGGGCAAATTTGTTTTCGAGAGACTCATCAATCGTACGTTCAGGAAGACTCGTTTCGGGAGGTTCTTGTTTCTCCTTCTGCCACTGTTGTGCCGCTTTAAGTCGGTAGCTTGGCAGGTTGAGTTCGAGGATCACGCTGTGATGTACAAACCGGCCGCACGGCCTCGTCATTTCCACCAGTCGCCGGAGCACCAAGTGACATGAAGAGTGATAACGTGAGGCATGATCGGATCCCTATCGCGTTGTACTGCAACGCCTTAGGGTTATGGCTTTACTCCAACGTGCATGATAGGTACCTGTCTGCAGTTGTCCCTGAAAATGTAGGCCCACTACCTTCAGTGGGACCTTGCCGTGATGGATTTCGCTCATCATCTATTCGGTGGGCACGCACCGTTCCTTGGCTCTTGCTTCACAGAAAGCCTGGAACCACGGAGCCTAGTTCCTGTGTAACACAGAGCTAGCTCCTTACTGTTTACGGAAGTAGGACCGAGTGCGCGCAAGGCGTCAAGGTCCAGCGTTGTCGCACCAGCAAAGCCTTCCCCAGAGACACAAAGCAAGGCGCGTATTAAGAAAACGGGCGATGGCGTGTGCGCACGAGCCTCCAGGCATTGATAACCACCAGTTGCAACGGAAAGAACGAATTCAGGAACCAAGTTCCTCGCCTTGCATCCTTACAGAGAAACGTCCCCATGCCCATCAGAGGCTGTACAGGGCCTGATCTGCACTCCGTCCTATGCCCAGTTGTGTCGACCAAGGTGAAAACCTGTAGCCCTCTTACAAAATCCTAAAATCGTCAATTCGGAAATTTTGCGAGGGATTTGGTAGGTATACCTAAACATGCTATGGGCAAACACAGAAGTTTTTCTCGCCTGAATTCTGGACTTACCGGAAGAGATCACTATAGCTCTACTTACTCTGACTCACTAAAACGACAAATAGACTGGCTTCGTAGGGGGGCGAACCAAAAGGCCAATGCAATCTGCATGTTACTTAATCAAAATGGGTTGAAGCCTTCTAGCATCTTGGAGGTTGGCTGTGGCACTGGTGCAATAATCGCGGAACTGCAACGACGGGGCTTAGCCAAATCATATCATGCAATTGATTATTCCGCGGAAGCCATTGCGTTTGTAAAAAAAACCCTTCCAAATGTGCATTCAGTAGTAGGAGATATAGTGGATTGTGCTACGCTGTTTGGAGAACATAAATTTGACCTGATCATCTGCAGCCATGTTTTGGAACATCTTGAGAACCCTGAACGGTTCTTGCGGTCTTTATCTGATCTTAGCTGGACAAATTTTTTAGCGGAAGTTCCACTTGAAAACCTGTTTTTCGGGAGAATTAAGGGAAGGCTCCAAGATCGAGGGAAACATCCTGCTGGACATGTTCAATTCTTTAATAAGCAAGATTTCTTGACCCTACTTTCTAACAACGGGATGGATATATCTGATGAATATGTCTATGCACCATTCTTCAGCAGGGATACAATAAAGTTTGCATATAGTGACGGCGGCCAACTACGACATCTCCTGAAGATGTGTACTGAACATTATTTCCCGAAATATTGCGGCGTGCTTTGGGCTAAATTTTATCACGCTCATATGACTGTTCTATGCAAAAAGAACCAGAATTTGTTTAAGGTAGCACCGAAGGATGGGCCAGATTAGAGGTTTTAGTCTGCATGCGAATGGGACTATCCAAGATTGATTTTTAGTCTCCGACCAAATCTTTTGATTTTTCCCAGTGTAGGTCTAGCTCTTCCAGGTCGGCAGCCTTCATGTTGGGAACACATGCTTCCACGTATGCCAAGCGATTACGAAATCGGCGATTTGTGCCGCGAAGCGCATCCTCGGGATTAATTTGGTTCTTTCTCGCATAGTTGACCAGTGCAAAAAGCAGGTCACCCAATTCGTTTTCGCGTTCAGCATCCGATGCTGCTACCTTGAATTCCTGAATCTCTTCTTCGACCTTAGCCCAGGTGCTTTCCTGATCTGGAAAGTCAAACCCGACGCTGGCAGCTTTTTCCTGCATCCGATAGGCACACAAGAGCGCCGGTAAACTGGCAGGTACACCGCTTAATACCGATGCACCCTGCCGTTCACTTGCCTTGAGTGATTCCCAATTCTGAAGCACTTCCTCAACTCCCGATACGGCAATATCACCAAAAACATGCGGATGTCGTCGAACCATCTTGTCGGTAACTGCAGAAACCACGCCGGCAAGATCAAACTGATTGGTCTCTTCTGCAATCACGCTGTGCATAACAATCTGCAATAGCAGATCACCCAACTCTATCCGCAGCTCCTGCATATCCTCCGAATCAAGTGCCTCAATGGTTTCGTAGGCCTCTTCGATTAATAAATGGCGCAAAGAAGCGTGGGTCTGCTTACGGTCCCAAGGACACTGTTTCCTGAGCTGGCGAACAACATTTACAAAAGCTATCCAATGGGGTGCAGAATTATTGACTTCTGTGTATTCTTCATCAAATATCTCTGATAGCATGGAAAGAGGTGTGACTAGTGTTGGGGACTTGTTTAGAAAGTACTGGATCGTATCTTATTGAACTCATTGTGAGACGTTTCCGTCTCTAACGCGTAAAAGCCGCAATCTAGAACCGAAAGTGCGTAAGAATCATGAACCTGCAAGATATAAGTATTAACAAGGTAGTTCTGATTGGACGACTGAGCAAGGAACCCGAGCTTCGCCATATCGCGAGCGGTACAGCGATTTGCCAATTACGTGTGCAAACTACAGAGAGCTATGTGAACCGGGAAGGTAATCCCGTGGAAAGGAGAGCATCACATACAGTGGTAATTTGGGGACAGAAGGGGGAAGCCATCGCTAACCAAGTACACGCCAACACGCGTGTATTCGTGGAGGGAAGAATTCAAAATCGTTCCTATGAGAATCAGCACGGCGAAACGAAGTGGGTAACCGAAATAGTAGCTTCAAATGCTTTCGCATTAGAACAGGGAAGTGGCAGCTATGGACAACCTGCACCATCGGGCGCGTATGGCCAGCAACCGAGCGGTGGATATGGGCAACCGAGCGGTGGATACGGGCAACCGAGCGGTGGATATGGACAACCGAGCGGTGGATATGGACAACCTCCACCGGGTGTCCCTCCGCAACAACAGCCGGGCGGAGCACCCTACGTACCTGAACAGCCCCCTCCCGTACAACAGCCCCCTCCCGTACAACAACCCCCTCCCGTACAACAACCACCAACCGCACCACCCGCGACAACCGAAAGTTCGCCTCCGGCAACCGAAAGTTCGCCTCCGACAGCCGACAGTTCGCCTCCGACAACCATTGTACCGGATGACGATCTGCCTTTCTAGATCGGGTATCTGCAACTAAAAAACATCTATCTACTCTCCCAATACTTCATTGCCTGAGTTCGCATGTCTCTGGATCTCTCCGTAATGAACCCCATGAGTCTCGGTGATGTCCGTAACACAAAGGCTTTCGCAATCGGTAAGTATTGTTTGTAAGCACAACAGTCTTGTCCCTTTGCACTAAATTCCCCCTACCTACACGCGACATTGCAGTGTGAGATAATCCGTCACAGTTAACCAAATAAAAATTGAACCTATGGGATCAATTAACGGCCGCGAACAATGGAGTGGACGACTCGGCTTTATTCTGGCTGCTGCTGGAAGTGCCATTGGACTTGGAAATATTTGGCGTTTTCCCTACTCTGTGGCTGAAGGCGGTGGAGGCCTTTTTGTCCTTATTTATCTGATTTTCGTTCTGGCAATCGGGCTACCGGTGCTTTTAGCTGAACTCGCCCTAGGACGCACCTCTCAACGTAACCCGGTAGGTGCATTTAAGGCACTGATCCCTGGTAAATTCTGGCCGTATGTGGGCGGACTTGGTGTAACAACCGGTGTGGGAATTCTTGCATTTTATTCGGTTGTCGCCGGATGGACCGTGGGGTATCTCGGTAAAGCTGTGTCTGGAGAATTATTGCAGGCACAGGATGGCGAAACGAGTAATGCCATCTTTACGGAATTTGTAGCAGACCCCCTCTGGCCCATTCTGCTATGTGGTCTGTTTCTTCTGCTCACACTGGTGGTCGTACGAAGAGGAGTATCCAAGGGCATTGAACGTGCGGCCACGATTTTGATGCCTGCACTCTTTGTTCTGCTGATCCTATTGGCCATTCGGGCAGTTAGCTTGCCTGGAGGAATTGATGGATTCACCTATCTCTTTACACCGGACTGGTCCAAACTTAGCTTGAATGTTGTTATGGGAGCACTCGGACAGGCATTGTTTAGTCTGAGCTTGGGCATGGGCGCTATGATTACTTTCGGATCCTACATGTCTAAACGTGAAAATCTCTGGCAATCAGGTATTTTTGTTGCAATTGCGGATACTGGCATAGCTCTACTGGCAGGTCTTATCATTTTCCCCGCTCTTTTCTTCGCGAATGCTGATCCCAGTGCTGGACCTGGCCTAGTGTTCGTGGTACTGCCTACCATCTTCAATCAGATGCCCTTGGGAGCTCTATTTGCCACGGCATTTTTCTCATTGCTGGCCATCGCTGCACTCACCTCTACGGTTAGCCTGTTGGAAGTGGTTGTTGCGTACTTCGTGGATGAGAAAGGATGGACCCGCAACCGGGCTGCCAGCTTTGTATCTGGAATTTGCTTTGCGCTGGCAGTGCCGTCAGCCCTTGCATTCGGCGCAGTATCGGGGCTTTCAGGTGGAGAGGACGGGATTCTTCCATTTGGACTTGACTTCCTAACCCTGAACAACAACATCTGGGGAAATTATTCCCTGAGTATAGGGGCATTCCTGATTTGTATCGCGGTCGGATGGGTATGGGGTGTACCTAAACTGTTGGCAGCCCTCGAGGACGGCGATGACCGCAGATTTCCAATGCCAGGGGCCCCAGTGGTAGGATTCCTGATCAAAGTTGTTTGCCCCTTGGCTGTACTCACTGTCCTCATTTTTATAATAGTGACCGGACAATATTTCTAGTCAAGCTACATCGGACCGTGGCTTGGCCCCAAGACTGATTTGCATGCACCAGACCATTCCACAGTTTGGCACCTCCTGAAGGTTCTCCTATAGCTGCACTGAACCTGCTGGCGCAATCTCACAGTGCACTGGTATCGCCAACCGAGATTGTTGTCTTCCTGCTGCTGCTGCTAGCCAGCGCAGTTGTATCAGGTGCTGAGGTTGCACTCTTTTCGCTCCGTGCAACTGATCGTGAAACTCTCGCCGCTCGTGGAGACCACCAAAGTCGACGCGTGCTCTCTCTTCTAGAAAATCCGCGCCGACTCTTGGTTACCATCCTGCTGCTCAATACACTCATCAACGTCTCAGCAGCTATCCTTGCAGCATTGGTGACCGAACGCGTAGCAGAAACTATGGGGCTAAGACCTGAATTTGTTTTTGCACTGGAGGTCGTCGCACTAACCTTCACATTACTGATTGTCTCGGAAATCACGCCTAAGCTGATCGCATCCAGGTATGCCCTCACCTATAGCCGTCGTGTGGCAGGAGTCCTTAAAATAGTCTCATGGCCGCTGTATCCCGTGACTACACTCCTTGCACGCATGACAACCCGCATACATGGAATTTATCACAACTGGAATGTAGACGAAAAACCGGATGTACTTTCTTCTGACGATTTGCGAGTTATGGCTGAGATCGGCAAGGACCACGGATCACTGGAGGAAGATGAACATGGCTGGATTCAATCACTGCTTGACTTCGGTGAAACAACGGTTCGCGCCATTATGGTGAATCGCCTGGACATATCGGCTCTTCCCATAACCGCCTCCCTGAAAGAGGCCCTGGAATTAATTCGTATCTGCGGACATTCCCGACTGCCACTCTACAGGGATCACCTGGACAACATTCAAGGTATTGTCTATGCCAAGGATCTGCTGCCCTTCGTGAACCAGCCTGATGCCGCAATTGATTGGACCCATCTAATGAGGCCACCTATTTTTGTGCCGCTCGGCCGAAAATTGGATGACCTTCTTCAGGATTTTCAACACCGTAAAACACACCTGGCCATAGTGGTAGACGAGTATGGAGGCACAGCAGGACTCGTAACACTGGATGATGTCCTAGAAGAAGTGGTTGGAGAAATAGAGGATGAGCACGACGAAGTCAGGGACACACTCATTACCTCCTTGGGTAATAACGAATACAGGGTCGACGCCCGGATAAATTTGGACGACCTAAATGATGCGACGGACATCTCGCTGCCAACCGATACCTACGAATTTGAAACACTGGGCGGCCTTATATTTCACTTGGCCGGAGACATTCCCGAGCCGGGCTATACTACCGTGTATGACCGCTTGGAGATCTCCGTAGAGGAAATAGAAAATAACCGGATTCGTCTGGTTCACATTCGGATTCGAACTGCTCCCAAGGAGTCAAACGGAATAATTCGGTAATATCTGAAACCACGGCACAGTCACTGGATTTAACAGCCCATTGACCATCCTGTGCAGCTTGAGCTCGCATGGACAGTATACGTGACCATTGCGGCGTCTTTGGAATTTTTAATTCCCCAGAGGCTGCTCGACTTACCTACTTCGGTCTGCATGCCCTCCAACACAGGGGACAGGAGTCCTGCGGTATAGTTGCGTCATCCTTTGATCCCGGCCGGCAGCGTCGTATCATGTCTTCTGTGCGGGACTTCGGGCTTGTTCTGGACGTCTTTGACGATCCTGCACTATTCAACGACCCGCTAAGCGGTTCGTCGGCCATTGGCCATACACGGTACTCCACCAGCGGGTCAGCTATCAAACATGCCAATATTCAGCCTCTCCATGTTCAATACCGTGGAGGTAACCTTGCGATAGCTCACAACGGCAATCTTTCCAATGTTACTGAGCTTAGGGCTTCCTTCAGTGAGCGTGGCACGCTGTTTCAATCAACCTCTGATACGGAGCTCATCCTGCACCTGATTGCACAAAGCCGCCGCACCAAACAGATTGATCAAATTCTGGATGCCCTCGCACAGGTGGAGGGCGGATACGCCTTGGCCCTGCTCACGGACGACAGCCTGATTGCTGTCCGGGATCCTAACGGATTCCGCCCCCTTGCACTGGGACAGATTCACAATTCAAACGAAAACGGCACAATGGCCTATTGTGTCGCCAGTGAAACCTGTGCCTTTGATATGATCGGAGCCGAGTATTTACGCGATATCGATCCGGGAGAAATTATCACTATTGACCGGGAAGGCTGCAAAACAGGGCGCTTCAGTAGTGAGCATCTGAACAGCCGCCACGGCGTAAGTCAATGCATTTTCGAGTACATCTACTTCTCCCGACCAGACTCACGCATCTATGGTGAGATGGTCGATAAGGTGCGTCGCAAGTTTGGCAAACAGTTAGCTCACGATGCTCCGGTGCCACGCGTCCAGGCAGAAGAGAAGGCTCCCCTGGTGATCTCGGTCCCTGACTCCTCCAATACCGCCACACTTGGCTATGTAAGCGAATGCCAAAAACTCGGATACCGCTGCAAGTATGACATCGGCCTGATCCGTAACCACTACGTTGGCCGAACTTTCATTGCACCAGGACAAGATAGCCGTGAAATGCGTGTTCGGTGTAAGTTCAATACAGTTGACGGCCTCCTCAAAGACCGTATTGTCGTGGTAGTGGACGACTCAATAGTACGCGGAACAACGGCCAAGCTCCTAGTGAAGATGATCAAGGAAGCCGGAGCCAAAGAGGTTCACTTCCGTGTGGCTTCACCAACAGTCACGAATCCCTGCTTCTACGGCATGGATTTTCCAAGTAAGGAAGAGTTGCTCTCAAGTAAGTTTGACGACGTGACAGCCATTGGGAAATGGCTCGGCGTTGACTCCCTTGCCTACCTTACGATAACGGGTCTGAAAGATGCGGTGCGTGCTGCCCACGATAGTTCACACGGCTACTGTGATGCCTGTTTCACAGGCTCATATCCCGTGCCTGTGGACGTGTGCGCCAGTAAGGAAGCTTATGACTGACCGCTATGATCCGTCTGTTGGCGGCTCACATGTGGGCGGACGATTAGTGTCTGCCAGGTAAACGATTTTCCACCCCTCGTCAGTCTGATAGAGTTGCATTGAGTTCACACCGCAGTGACTCATATTTTCGCCAAGGAAGAAAGCAAATTCCATCCAGGCTGATGCCAACCGACCATCAATCGAGATGTGAACATCCCAGATCCGTTCATCCCATACCTGATCATGCGGTGTACCGACCGCTCGTACAAATTGATCGGGTGGGACAACCCTGAAACCTTGGTCGCCTGCACGTCCCATGAGTGCGTCTTCATGCAGCACGCTCCGTACCATCGTACTGTCACCTGCACGCATACCATCGAACAGGCGATCGATTACCGCCCTGACTTCGTCAAACTCTTCTGATTGGGCCTGCGCCGACGGAGCAAGCGTACCGGATAGCACCATCAAACCCAAGACGAGCAAATAAGTGATCTTTCTCATCGATTGTATTTGTGTTGTTGCTCAGAACAACCCTTACTCGGGGATGTTCGTTCCATTTTTCGAGCCGTGATGGTATTTCCGTATTAAATTGATCTCCGGTATACATAACACGCAGGAGATACATGCATCTTTTCCTGAGTAAACTGTCTGGTCCCCGTACTTGCATACATACTCAGAAGGTTTATCTCGACAGGTTCTTTGCTTCGAAATATCAATAGATATATGTCCGCCGCGCTCGACCAGTCTGAACATCTGCGATATGCACGACAGATCGCCTTGGAGAAGGTTGGGGTTGCCGGGCAGGAAAAACTCAAAGCCTCCTCTGTTCTTATCGTTGGTGTAGGTGGACTCGGGTCATCGTTGTCCTTGTACCTCACTGCTGCGGGTGTTGGGCATCTGGGGCTTGTTGATTTTGACGTCGTGTCAACGAGCAATCTTCATCGGCAAATCCTGCACACAGATGAATTCCTGGAAGCATCTAAACTTGATTCGGCCCTTACTACCCTAGAAGCCCGTAACCCTCACATTAGAATAACCAGGCACAACGTTCGTCTGCAAAAAGAGAACGCAATGGATATTCTTCGAGGCTACGATATAGTTGCTGATTGTTCAGACAATTTTGCTACGCGTTACCTCGTCAATGATGCCTGCGTACTACTGGGGATCCCCAATGTGTACGGAAATGTCTATCAATTTGAGGGGCAGGTGACCGTTCTGTGTCACGCAAATGGCCCATGCTACCGTTGTCTCCATCCCAATCCACCCCCAGCCGGACTCATACCTACCTGCGCAGAAAGTGGAGTACTCGGCGTACTTCCCGGGCTGATCGGTATACTCCAAGCGAACGAGGTTCTGAAACTGCTTCTTAACATCGGCCGGCCACTCATTGGACATATGACGCTGATCAACACTTTAGATTCAGAATGGAAAAACCTGACCTTCCCAAAAAACGATGATTGTCACCTCTGTGGAAAATCCCCAACAATCAATGCCCTCATTGACTATGAGGAATTATGTGGAACAGCACCCCACATCAGTGCAGCAGAACTGAGCATACTGAAGAATAGCTGCACTCCTTTCTTTCTTCTTGATGTCCGGAGAACCGATGAGGCTGCAGCCAATAGTATGGGAGCTAACCAGCAAATATCGGTGGAGACACTCCATGATAGGCTGTCAGAAATCAAAGCAAATCCCAATGAGCGTATCGTCGTCCATTGCCAAACAGGTCTTCGATCCAGACGTGCTGTACAGATACTTCACAACGCTGGGTATCCTCGCGCAGTGAGCTTGGATGGTGGTATTCTGGCTTGGATGGAGTTGCAGGCAATGTAAGTCATGCATGAGTAACCTACCCCTGTCGTTCGGCTTGACGATTTAACACTGATTATTCTTATCAATTCCTTCTGTAACTTTAGCTCAAGTGAACAGTTACTAAGTAAACTGGCGGTTGAATTGCCTTTATTAATTCACGAAACAATTTCATGAACACGCGATTCCAAGCGCATAAACTTATTATTTATTAACGAGGGATAGCTTACTACGGAGGTTTAATGAAGCCACGTTTTAGTAGTATGGAAGTCGAAATCAGAGGATATTATGGGATATTTTGAGCGCAAAGAACTCTATCACAGCATTGAACAAGACCGAAAAACCAAAGTGTTGTCGTTTGTAACAAGCGACCGCCAAGGCATGGAGACTCAGATTGCTCAAGATTGCATTGACCCATTCGTTGATCTTCTTGAAAAGATAGGACCTACTAATCGTATATCCTTAATTCTTCACACCAATGGAGGACAAACCCTTGTGGCATGGCGTCTGGTGAACCTTATACGTATGTTTTGTGAAGAGCTTGAAGTTCTGATTCCATTAAAAGCCCTTAGCACCGGCACGTTAATTTCTATCGGTGCGGATCGGGTAGTCATGACAAAGCAGGCAACCTTGGGACCCATTGACCCAAGCGTAAACAATCCCCTTAACCCACAGGCAGTTATCGATGGTCAATCCAAGCAAGTACCAGTCAGTGTGGAAAGCGTTAGAGGTTACCTTGATGCTGCCCGCGACGAGTTAAAGATCAGAGAAGAGCAGTCACTTACTTCTGTTCTTCTGGATTTGACCAGCCATATTCACCCTTTGGTTCTTGGTGAAATATTTAGATCACAAGCACAAATCCGGTTCTTAGCCGAGAAATTGTTGTCACAACAAATCAGTGAGCAGGATAAAATCAAATCGATCATTGATTTTCTTTGTGCAGATTCGGGAAGTCATGACTATACGATTAATCGACGAGAAGCTGCCGAGTTGGGACTAAGCATCGAAAAGCCGTCCGATGCACTTTACAAGCAATTGAGAAAAATTCACTTGAACTACAATGAAGAACTTAAACTGCTTGAACCCTACAACGCACAAGCTCTTATAGTTGGTGCCAAACCGAATCATCCTGTCCTATACACCATTCCACGCGCATTAGTGGAAGGAACAGTTGGTGGTTGCTATGGTTTTGTATCGGAAGGGACTCTTGTGCGCGTCCAAGTGCAGACAAACAGCGGATTACACGAAGGGGTTAAAGACGAACGAACATTTGAGGGCTGGAAGAAATTAAAATGACTTTCATAAGCAATAATGCTGATGCCAGCTTCTATTATCGTGAAGATGCAGCAGCGGATCTTGCCCGTATGGATACATCGGCGATGTATGGCAACCTTGCTGACGCAATGAAAAATGCTACGGTGTGGTTTCCATCTCCTCAGGTTATTCAGATAGTTAAGATAAGTCCACCTTGCCCTGAGGATAAACAACTTGATCCTATGAAGGACCATGGTAACGATGAAGGAAAAGCTACTGGCGACAAAAACTGATTGCAGAGAGAGACCGCGTCTTAATGAATGAAGGAAATGTGCAGATTCTCCCTAAGTGTGGTCACTTGGAATGCGCCGTCGTTCCCATAGCGGCCCGTTGACGTAGCAAGGACCTCCCACGTTTGCTGTGAATCCGTCGATGGTTCGCGTAGGTTGGCCTTCACGCCTCTTTTGCATCAGCGGCCCCACAAAGGTTGTATCTACTTGGTGGAGCATTCATTCAGAACCATGCCTCTGGGAGTGACATCGGAACTGGTAAACAGCGCGAGGCCTTGGGGGACATCCATAAATAACTTTCCCATCTTGTTCCATTTGAGCGCCAGATGTTCCTATTTTGGCATGCCCAAGGGGATCGTTTGGTGGGAGATCAACGCGGTTCGGAGATACAGGTTTCTGTTGATACCTTGGTAGGAACCATGGGGGCATTCGGATAGATATCGTAGTTCCACTTGGGGAGTATTTTGTTGGAGGTAAGTTTAAGCTCAGCCATCTGTTCTTTGCTGATCTTAACTCCGGTCTGATATTGCTTA